>NZ_JACSQB010000079.1 GCF_014836835.1 Clostridium faecium
ATACTGAATAATCCTAATTTTAGAAATTAGTTTTAGTTTCCTTTAATTTATACAAAAAAATGATAAAATCCTACTATTTTCATAATTTTAATTAATATTACATTTTAAATTTTAAAAAATTTATTAAATCTTGCTATATCAATATATCCTTACATCAAATAATGATTTTGTAATACATTCCAATTATTTTACTTTCACTCAATTTTTCTTTTACCCATAAAAAAACAGCCTCCCATGATATTTAAATTTTATCATAGGAAGCTGTTATTATTTGTAATTTTTAAAGTTCTTTTCATAGACTCTGTTAATGCCATAGTCCCTTTTACAATCTGTCTTATAATTTACCAAAATAAATCTATTTAAATATCCTAACACGTTCTTCTAATGGTTGGAACTCTTTTTCACCTGGTTCTCCTGTTGGTTTACCAAACGGCATTTGTGCAATCATCTTCCAATTTTCTGGTATATCCCATTCTTTTCTTACGTCAGCTTCAATAAGTTCAGTATAATGTTGAAGTGATGCTCCAAATCCCTCATTTTCTAATGCAGTCCAAATAACAAGTTGATGCATTCCACTTGATTGCTGAGACCATATTGGGAAGTTATCTTTGTAAATTGCAAATTGCTGTTGAAGAGATTCTACTACACTATTATCTTCGAAGTATAACACTGTGCCATATCCACTTTTAAATGAATTTATTTTCTCTTCAGTAGGTCCAAATTTATCTGCTGGTACAATTTTTCTCAATGCTTCTTTTGTAATATTCCATAATTTATCGTGATGATTTCCTAATAATAAAACTACTCTTGCACTTTGAGAGTTAAATGCTGATGGTGTGTGTTTTACTGCATATTCTATAACTTCTTTTATTCTGTCATCAGAAACCACAGACTCCTTACTAATTCCATAAAATGTGCGTCTATCTGCAATAGCAGTTAAAAATTCTTTTTTCATGTATAATTACCTCCAATGTATATTTTTTTCATTATTTATAAATAAACTTAATATTAATCTTGTTTTTTCATTTCTAAAATTAGAATGTGAGAAGTTTCTTTTGCCTTAATTAATATATCCTCCTCAACTATTTCCATTCCATCTCTTTCATTTAGTTCAATTTCATTAACCGTTGAAGTTCCTTCTATTTGAACTAAATACGCCTGTCTTCCTTCTTTTACTGGAAAACTAATTTCTTTTCCTTTTTGAAGTTCTATGGAATAAATATTCATGTCTTGATTTATTTTTATTTGGGCATCACCATCTTTACTTGAAACTATGTGAAGCCATTTGTCTTTTCTGTCATCCCAATTAAATCTGTAATCTCCATAATTAGGTCTATATCCTTTTTCATCAGGAAAAATCCATATTTGTAAAAGTCTTAATGTGTCTTTTCCAAAATTATGCTCACTATGATAAACTCCTGTTCCTGCACTCATATATTGAACATGACCACGAGTTATAGTGTTTTTATTACCCATACTATCCCCATGAGTAAGTTCACCATTAACAACATATGATATTATTTCCATATCTCTATGAGGATGAGTGTCAAATCCAGTATTAGGTTGAACTAAATCATCATTTATAACTCTTAAAACTCCAAAATTTATATTATCCGGATTGTAATATTCAGCAAAGGAAAAGTGAAATTTGCTCTTTAACCATCCAAGATTGCTGTTTCCCATATTTTTGCTTTCTATTTTTCTTAACATCTCATACCACTCCTCTTTTATACTGTTCATAACTTTACGTTTCAATATTCATTTATGTTTATAAAAATAAATTATTTACTTATGTATAATTATTTAAATTAAATTATTTACTTAGTTACATTTAGTAACTAACTTTAAATTTATTATTACATACAAAATATAATTAGTCAATATATTTTTTTGAATAAAATAAAAAGAACCTCCTAAATCAACAAGAGATTCTTTTTATTTATTTTACTTTGTTTAATTAATTCCATTTTTCTGCCCATTTTTGAATTTCATCCATAGCAGTTTTAAGGTCACGTCCCTTTTCTGTAAGTTCATATTCTATACGTACAGGTGTTTCTGGATAAACTTGTCTAACAATAATTCCTTCACTTTCTAATTCCTTAAATCTTTCTGTAAGCATACGAGCACTCATATTAGGAATTGCATCAGCTATATCAGAAAAGCGCTTTTGACCTCCTAGCAATGTCCTTATAATCAATCCATTCCATCTTTTGCCTAACAATTCAAAAGCATTTTCAAACTTTGGGCACATATGATATTTTTCCATATCCAATCACCACCTTTATATATTTTATCATACTAACTAAAAAAAAGTAAGCAAGTTATTATATTTATAAACATGATAATACAGTATTATACTATTTATTTTAACATATAGGATTATTGTGATTTAATTGCTATTAAATTTACTTTTTATTTATTAAAAATACACAATAGAGAAATTTTTTCAGCATGATCTGTATACTTTATTTAAGTATCTGTTGAAACACTGTCCCAGTTATCATTATATGTGCCTTTTCCAATAAGCCAATTTAATCCCCAATGACGTTCAAATACTACCTCTGAATCTAGCCCAGCTGGTGCATTTTCTCCCTTTATTCTTGCATTTACACAGGCCCAATTATAACGATAAATTAAATCTGCTTCATCTAGTATTTCTTCTATATTCCTCAATTTAACTGTTTTCATAAAAGCATTAAAGTCCTCATAATCTGCTACTGTACGAATTGCAAAGTTGCAGTCACATATTTGTGAAGGGTATTCTAATTTGTCTACAATACCTAATGCCCAAATAAGTGTCCAATAGGCTTCATATTTCCATGCCATATTAATTACATCCTGTTTATCTGGTCTGCCAAAAATAATTTTCTTTTCATTATCTGTTAATTCTTCTTCTACTTTATATCTTTGTAAAAAGCCTTTAAAAAACTCCCTAGATTCCTCAACATTCTCTCCACTATTAATATCACATGCTACCTGAATAGAAATCAAACAAGCAATAGCTCGTTTTGCTATTTCTTCTGCACTTCGCATTTGTATTTCATTTACATCCTCAATAACTGGAAGTGCTTCCATATATGGAACCATATTAGTTTTTAATATTTCTATAGATTTTTGTTTTCTTTCTAATGGACTCATAATTTTTCCCCTCACCTTTAAAGTTGTTTTTTCAATTTATAGCATTAAAATTCTTTATTATTAATTTTACGAATTTATAAAACTTTAATTGATCTACAGAGCTATTTTCATAATATCCCTTAATTATTATATTATATAATGACTAACTATTAATATAATTATAAAAAATAACTTTAATAGAGTTAATTTATAATTTATAAATCTTAATTAATTTGTTAAAAATTTAGTGAATTTTATATTTTTTGTTGACTTACTATTTTAAATGGTCTATACTCTTAATAAATTAAAGAGAAAACAAATATTAAATTTTTATTTTCATTTTTCTATGGAAAATATTATTAACTAAAAATAAAAATGGAGGATAATTATGAATACTTTAATAAACAAACAAGTAATATTTAATTTTTATAGCCAATTTATATAGGGTTTGTATCAAGTTATAAATTTTATTAAATTTTAACATAGATACAAACCCCTTAGGACTTACGGATAATTTGGGATTGTATCTGTGTTGGCTATATTGTTTATAATGTTATTCATTATTATCGTTGTTAAAAAGTCACGCAGATTATACTGTGTGGCTTTTTTATATTTAAAAATAAGCCACTTGGGTTATTCTATGTGGCCTTTTTATATTGAAAAATAGACCACATGGATTATACCATGTGGATTTTTTATATAAAAAAATTGAAAAAGGAGTGTTTTTTATGACAGGAATGATATCTGTAATAACACAAGGTTTAATTTTATCAATCATGGCATTAGGTATTTATATCACTTATAAAATTTTAGATTTCCCAGACTTATCTGTTGACGGAAGTTTTGCACTTGGTGGAGCTATTATCGCCTTCTCCTTAACTAATAATATTTCCCCAATAGTTGGAACAGTATTAGCTATAATATGTGGTTTAATTTCCGGTCTTGTTACTGGTATTTTACATATCAAATTTAAAATTTCTAACTTACTTTCAGGTATTTTAGTTATGGGTATGCTCTACTCTATTAACTTGGGGATAATGGGAAAATCAAATGTTCCATTATTTAATTTCAATCATCTATTTAATATGGGAATTTCTCCACTAGTATTAGTTGCAATAATTGTACTCTGCTGCAAATTTATTTTAGATTTATTCTTAACTACCGGTCTTGGATATACATTGAAAGCCGTTGGTGATAATCCACAAATGGTCAAATCATTAGGAATTGATATTGATATTATAAAAATATTAGGATTAATGTTATCTAATGGTCTTGTTTCTTTATCTGGCAGCTTATTTGCTCAATTTCAAGGATTCTCTGATGTCAATTTGGGAATTGGTACTTTAGTACTTGGAATAGCATCAATCATAATTGGAATGTCCATATTTAAAAGGTTTAAATTCATTAAAACCACAACTTCTATATTAGTAGGAACCTTAATTTACCAATCTACAATTTATTTTGCAATAAATTTAGGTATAATACCTCCTAATAATTTAAAGTTGATAACTTCTATAGTAATAATTTTATTCTTAAGTGTTGGTAACTTAAATGTTTTTGCCAATAAAAAGAGCTCTAAAATTTTAAAGAAAAGAGATGTTGCAGATGTTGCAAATTAAAGATATTTCAAAAACTTTCCCTAATCCATATGGGAATCCCAATACAATTTTCAAAGATCTTTCACTGACTATAAATAAAGGTGAATTTGTCAGCATTATTGGAAGTAATGGTACAGGCAAATCTACTTTACTTAATATAATTTCGGGATTTACAAAAGAAAGCCAAGGAGAGATTTTATTAGAAGGAAATAATTTAACAAATTTAGCGGAACATAAAAAAACTAAATTAATAAGCAGGGTATTTCAAGATCCAAGCTTAGGTACTTGTCCTTCCATGACAGTTAAAGAAAACCTGTCCTTAGCTTTAAATAAAGGAAATTTACTAAATCTAAAAAAATGTCTTCGTCATAAAACTGAAGTTATAGAAGATTTATTAGACAATATATCACTGGATTTAAAAAAATATTTAAATGTTCAGGTAAAATATTTATCTGGTGGTCAAAGGCAAGCACTTTCACTAATTATGTCCACCATTACAAATCCAAAGGTTTTATTACTAGATGAGCATACTGCTGCTTTAGATCCTAAAACTTCAAATGAAATCATGGATTTAACTAATAAAATTGTTAGAGAAAAAAAGATAACTACACTTATGGTAACTCATAATTTAAATCATGCTATTAACTATGGAGATAGACTTATAATGCTTCATAAAGGTGAAGTTATTTTAGATGTACGTGGTGAAGATAAATCCAATATGACCATAGAAGAAATATTATATAAATTTCAATATGCTGTTTAAAATTCAGAGTTCACAATTCACAATTGTGGATATTTCTCAGCATTAACTTTCACCCCTGGGGTCTATATAAGCTAAAGAATTAAAGAAGAATTAAATTAGTTACAAACCATAAATTTATAGCTAATTTCTGTATAAACCCCTGGGGTGCAGTATGATAAGTCACAATATCTAGATCATTAAACAATATTTCAATAACATTATATATCTCCATGGTATTGGTATAATTCACTGGTTTAGTTCCAAACTATACTGCACCTCAGGGGAACCCTAAAGGGCTTCACTACTGTTCCCCAGAGGTGGAAAACTAGTAATTATATTGCTAGTTAAAAAATACATTAGAAAAATTATTTTAATTAAATAAAATTGAGGAGGATTACATTATTATGAAAATAAATAAATTAATTAACTTAACTTTAGCAGGAGCACTTGTAATTTCTTTACTTACAGGCTGTTCTAAAAATAATAGCTTGTCTGATTCAAATAAGGATATAAAAACAGTAGGTATTACTCAAATAGTAGAACATCCATCCTTAGATAAAGCAAGGGAAGGTTTCATAAGAGCACTAGATGATAACGGCTATAAAGATGGAGAAAATATAAAAATTGATTACCAAAACGCCCAAAATGATATGCCTACAACTCAAACTATTGCAAACAAGTTTATATCTGATAAAAAGGATTTAATATATGCTATATCAACACCATCAGCTCAGTCAACTTATAACGCAACTAAAGATATACCAATTTTAATAACTGCAGTTACTGATCCAATTGCTGCTGGGCTTGTAAAATCTATGGACAAACCTAGTGGAAATGTGTCAGGTACATCAGATTATATATCTATAGATAAAAATTTAGAACTAATTAAAATGTTTATTCCAAGTGCTAAAACCATAGGCGTTTTATATAATACTAGTGAAGTAAATTCAAAGGTACAAGTTGATACTTTAAAAGAATATGCATCTAAAAATAATTATAAAGTTATAGAAAAGGGTGTTTCTACTATAAATGAAATTAATCAAGCTATGTCTAGCTTAGTAGGCGATATAGATGTTTTATATATTCCAACAGACAATCTAATTGTGTCCGCTATGCCAATAGTTTCTAAAACCGCTATAAATAATAAAATACCTGTAATATCTTCTGAAGAAAGTTCTGTAAAAGTTGGTGCACTTGCATGTCAAGGCATTGACTACGAAAAATTAGGCTACAAAACTGGAGAGCTTGCTGTTAAAGTTTTAAATGGAGAAGAAATATCTAACATCCCTATAGCTACATTAGATGAAACTGAAATAATAGTTAATGAAGATACTTTAAAGGCCCTTTCTTTGAAAAAAATTGATAATAAAAATATAAAATATATTGTAACTGAAAAGAATTAATTATTTACACATTCATTTATATAAACAATATTCATCCCTATTATATAGGGATACAATATTAGAACTTAGATATATACTCTGGAAAATAAATTTTCTATAAAAACAGTTTAAATCCTTAGAAATCAAGGATTAAGAATGAAGAATTCAGGAAAAAATTCACTAAAGTAAATTTCTTAAAATAAAATTTATTTAAAAAAACTCCAAAGGCTTTGGCCGTGGAGTTTTAACCATAATTCTTCATTTTTAATTTTTAATTTTTCATTCATAGAAAAGATTTTTTGTTATGGAAATTAAAATTATGTATAAGTTAAGTTTTTATTGAGATATGCTTTTCACATATATTCCCACCATTCATTTGCATTGCCACTACTTAAATTAGCTTATTTCCTTGGCAATTTGGATCATTTTTTGTCGCTACTCATAATCTTGGTTTAAATATTATTTCAATATATCCACTGTCTATAGATTTATTCCTTGAGGATACTGAACCTCTCACGACTAAAGTCATAAGTATCAGGGATGGTTCATCAAAATATTTAAATTCTATTGTACTGTTTAGAAAAATCTAAACAGCTATTTATATGTAATTTTAAATACAATAAAATATAATGAACCGTCCCTTAATTTTAATTTTAAATACAATAAAATATAATGAACCGTCCCTTAATTTCAACTGTATTATAATTAACTTTATCATTTAATTGATTACAATAATTCTCTAAAATACAAACTAAGGGAACTTTCAAAATTGAAGTTCCCTTAAAATATAATTAACATTTAGATTATATTTCACTTTTAATCTTACAAACAAATCCACATATAATATATACCCAACTATTTATTTTCCCAGAGAATAAAACTTAAACATGTTCTACAAACCAATCAAGATTTTGTTCCATTATTGCTTTATTAAGTCCAGGTTTATCAGGACCGTGCTCCATTCCCTTAAATACCACAAGTTCACTTTCCACTTCTAAATCTTGTAGTCCTCTATAAAGTTCATATGCATTTGGAACAGGTACCCTCTTATCATTCTCACCATGTTGTATAAGAGTTGGTGTGCAAGCATTTTTTATATAGGTCATAGGAGAAGTTTTTGCATATATTTCTGGATCATGCCATGGTGTAGATCCTAGATATGATCTAGTAAAGGTTGTTATGTCCGTATTTACATAGTAAGTAGTCCAGTTACTTATGCCTGCTCCTACGGAGATTGCTTTAAATCGATTGCTAAAGGTTGCACAGAAGGCTGAGATATATCCCCCTTGACTCCAACCCATTACTCCAACTCTTTCACTATCTATTATTCCTTTTTCTATTAGATTATCTACTCCTGAAATAACATCCTCGTAATCTCCTACCCCAAGCATTCTAAAATTAGATGTTAAGAACTTATTCCCATAGCCTGAGCTTCCCCTATAATTAGGCTCAAGAACAACAAAGCCCTTTTCCACAAATTGCTCAATTGGGTAGAGTTTATTCATATTATGAATAGGAAATGATGCCCATGTTGGTCCACCATGTATAACTACCAAAAGCGGATACTTTTTATTAGAATCATAATCATGAGGTTTGGATAAAACTCCTTCTATCTCAAGACCATCCTTGGTGATCCAGGTTATAATTTCTTTTTTACTCAATAGTTTATTCTCGTATACCCTGCTTTCATTTGTTACTTGTACTGAGTTTATATAAACCTCAGCTGCATTATTTTTTTCTATTTTAATATAGGCTATATTTTCACCGTCAGAGGTACTATCTGCATCGACTATAAAACATTCATCCTTGCTATAGATTGAAGAGATTTCCCCCTTTTCAGAAACCATTCCAATTCGATAGTTTGCTCGATCCTGCCAGGTTGCAAGGATTCCTTTACTTGTCCATTTAATAGGTGTAACACTTCTATCAAATTCAGATAACCTCATTATAGTTTCTTCTTTTTCAAGATCATATATCTCTAAAATATAATTTTCCCAGACTTTCCACTTGTAAAACTCCCATTCTCTTGGAGTTTTAGCAAATACAATCTTATTTCCATCTGGAGAGAATGCAATATTTGAACTAAAAATTCCATGAATATTGAGCTTTCTAAACTTTTTAGTAGAAATATCCAAGAGATACACACTTGTTTCTTCATCTCTTATATCCCCTGTTGGGGTGCATATAAGTGCAGCTTTTTTTCCATCTGGTGATAGTTGAAAACCCCGTATGCTAAAATCCTTTGGATTTGTTATCTCCACTTTAACATCCTTTGATTCTTCCTTTTCACCTTTTTTCTTATTACTTTCTTCCTTAAATGATTGAATTGCTTCATTTATATCTACATAGCATAAATAATCATTTTTATATTCTTTATCAACATATTTAAATTCTCCATAAGTCTCTTTGCGTTTTTTTAACTCCTCTGAGTCAGCTTCCGTAGTGGTATAGTATATTCCTTTGCCATCAGGTGACCAGATAAAGTTGTTTACACCTTCCTCGGAATTTGTGATCTGAATTCCATTGAACTCATCAAAGGTTTTCAAAACAATTTGCTTTCGAAGCTTTTCTTTTTCACCTATCTCTACAATGTACGCTAAATATCTCTTATTTGGAGCCCATGCAGGACTACTACTTTCAGATTTTCCTATTGTGATTGGATAATGCTTTTGCCCATCTAATTCATAAATCCACACATGATTTCTATATGTATTTTCAGCTAAATCAGAAATCCTTTTAACATATGAAACGACCTTTACTTCTTTATCAATGCTTATTGATTGAAGCCATGGCATTTGTATTAACTCTTCAATAGAAGTATAGCTTGTCTTGTTCATAAAATCCTCACCCTCTCATTACTGTAAGATTTGTGTTACAATAAATAATATTTGGAAAATCTGGCACTTACTTTAATTGTATCATATATTTCCCACTTTTATAACTATTTAAATTATTTTATAAAATTAAAGTTAGTTAAGTATTAATTAAGTAAAGATTTGGTATTTTCTTGATTGGAATAAAATCTTTAATTAACTTTTTAAAATACTATATAATAATGTTAGATTAATTAAATGACTATAAATAGAAAAGACTGGATTAGGGGGTTTATATATGAATAAAAAAGATATACTTGAGTTAAAAAGACGTTTAAAGAAGGATCATTGTACCTTCACTAAAATGTGTGGCTGCTATGTTAATGGTGAAAAAAATATTATTTTAAATTTTAGAGAAACATTTTTAAATTTAGAAGATGATGAGTACTTTAAGTACTTAGAAATTGCTAAAAAAGTCTTATCTGGAACTATTGGTAATAATATTTTGGAGCTTAATTTTCCACTTAATGAAAATCTTGAAAATGAAAAGCAACTTTCCCTTATTAGACTTAAAAAAAGCCAATTAAAGGATGATACTCTGCTTCAAGACTTTTATAAATCAATTATAGATAATTATGATTATACTGGTAATTTTTTAATACTAGTTTTCCATGATGCTTATGATGTTATTACTAAAACTACTGATAATGCTAAAATAGATGAATCTGAAGAAGTATATGAGTATATTTTATGTGCGATATGTCCTGTTTCACTTTCAGATCCTGGACTTAAATATTTTGAAGAAGAAAAGAAAATAAAAGCACGTATTAGAGATTGGGTTGTAAATGCTCCAACCCTCGGTTTTGTATTCCCTGCTTTTATTGATCGCAGCTCAGATGTGAATTCTGTTATGTACTATACTAAAAATCCAAAAGATCCTCATCCAGAATTAATGGAAAAAGCTTTAGGATGTTTTTCAAAACAAACTGCTAACATACAAAAAGAAACTTTTCAAACAATTATTAAAGATTATATTGGTACTGATGAAAAAAAAGCTAAAAGAACCTTTATGGAAATACAAGAAAATTTAAACACTATGATAGAAGAACATAATTCAATATATGATAATACAGATGCAGAACCTATAACTTTAACACAAAAGGATATACAAAATCTTTTAATAGAAAGTGGAGTTCCTGAAGAAGCTACTGCTAAAATTGAAAAATCTTATGTAGAAAATTTTGGTGACGATTTGCCTTTAGCAGAAAACTTAATTGATTCAAAAATACTTAAAGCAAATGCTCAAATAAAAAAGGAAGAGCAGCTAAAAAAACAAGTAGAAGCGCTACAACTTAAACTTGAGCAAGTTACACAGGATAATGAAGATAATGAATCTTCTCCAGACTCAGAACTCAATGATGATACCCCAGTTTCAGAAAAAACTGAGCCAATTACAGAAATCAATGATAATAATTTGACTCCAAAAGAAATTCACCATGAAGATTCAGAGGATAATAATGCTACTTCCCAATATGACATTATACTTCAAGTAAAACCAGAAAAAATACCTGAAATAAAATCTCAAATAATTGATGGTCAAAAATGCATAGTTATTCCTATCAATGATAGTGAACAAGCTACAGTTAATGGTTTAGATGATTTAATTTAAATTTAAAAAAGAGTATCTTTTTTCCTTTAAGATACTCTTTTTCATAAATACTCATAATTTATTAACCTTTAATTTTCAAATGTAAAGCTGCAATATCCTATTTCATCACATCTTTTTTTCATATCATCCCATACTTCCTTTTCCTCTATAACTTCTAAAGATGATGGATACAAAATATAATTTTCCTTAAAAATGTGGTCCCTTAAGTTAAAAATTATATATTTTGAAGCTTCATCTGCTTTACTCTTAAATTCATCAAATTCCATTTTATCTGCATTTTCAGAAAGTCTTTTTAATTCTTTTTTTCTAATTCTTAAGTCGTCATGTTCCATTCTCATTATTCTTGTTGGTCCTGTTATTTCCCTTTTTTCCATCTCTACAAATAAAACTTTTTCTTCTCTTTGGTGATGATTTTCTGCATCTAATATACTTTCTGCTAAATTATGAAGACTATGAATTTTTTCTTTAGCTTCATTATAGCTTTTAGCATTTTGAATATCTGAATTCACTTTTTCTAAATCTTCTAAGAATCTCAAGATTTTATCATGTTCATCTATTAAAGTATAAACTACATGTCCTTTGTTTATCTTTGTCTTTATCTTGCTTAATTCATCCTTTAAAACTTCCATGTGTACATCACACAAATGTCTTAAATCCTGCGGTTCCATTCCTTCTTCAATAAGTTGTTGTTCTGCTATAGATAACTCTATAGGGTCAATATCTTTTACTAAATCTAGAGCTTCTTTTCTTGTTTCATCCTTAATCCCAAATTTATTTAAATTTTTTAAAACTTCCTTTAATTCCTGAATTTTTTTATTGTTCACTTAAATCCTCTCCTTTATTCACCCTTAAATCATCTCAAATAACACACTATTTTCTTTATATATGTGGATAAATAAATCTTTTTCTAAATTATGAATCTTGTCATAAGCTAATTTATAAGTTGTACATGCATCTTCTGGAGCTTTAAAATCTCTTGTTATTTTTTCTAATTCTTTTAATATATCTCCAGCTTCATCATGTTCATTTTCTGTTTCTTTTATAAATTTATCTATTTCTTTTTTTAAGTTTTCTTCTTTAGTCAATTCATATTTTTCTATCAATGGAAATAAATTTTCTTCTTCTTTTATCAAATGTTCTTCTAGTTCTATTTTCAAAAGCCCAAATAATCTATGAACTTTTAATAACTCTTCTCCATGATGACTAAAATGAACCTTTAATATTTTTGATAGCAGCACATCTATTTCTTTAAGTTCTCTCTTTGTATATTCATGATGAGTATCTAATATATTTTTCATAAGATTTATTGGGTTTTCTTTTCTCCAATCTATATACTCTTCATTTGATTCTATAAACTTTTCATATTCTTCATTAAGGTTTTCTATAAATTTATATGAATCTATTCCTTTTTCCTTTAAAGCTTCTCCTAAAGTATCATGTCCACCACAGCAATAATCTATTTTAACATCATTAAATATTCTACTTGCTGCTGGGAATATAGAAACTACTTCTCCAAGCTTTTGATTTGCATTAATAGTATTTTTCATAATAGTTCCTCCTAACTAATTTATATCTCATATTTCTTATAGCGAATTTAATAATAAATCTGCCATAAACCTAGTTGCTTTCTTTATTTCTTCTTTATCCATTTCTTCTGGTGAAAATTTAATTCTTATTGGAAATTTCACATCTGTCATTCCTGTAGATTTTATAATCTGTGAAGTGCTTAAAGTTTTCATATTTGTTTTATTTAAATAATCCTGAAGAACTTCAATACCTTCTCCACTCCATCCATAGGATCCAAAAGCTGCTGATATTTTATTTTCTAAATCCATTTCTTGTAAACTTCTTAAAATGTCCTCTAATTTTCCAATCATATCTGCATATTTTGTGGATGTTCCAACAAGTACTGCATCTGCTTCTTTAACATTTTTTAAAATGTCCTCTTCTGATGCTTTATTAACATCAATTAGCTCTGTATTTATATTGTCATTTTCAAAATACCCTTTAATTAATTCTGAAATCTTTTTAGTATTGTTTGTCATTGTAGAATATAAAACTAAAACTTTTTTATCTGCATTTGTATTTTGGCTCATTTCATCATAAAGTTTTATAAATTTTTCAGCATTCTCTCTTAATATAAAGCCATGAGATGGTGCTATAATTTTTATATCTAAATTTCTTATTTTCTTTATCATATTTTGTACATATCTTCTATGAGGATGCATTATTAAACTGTAGTAGATTTTAAAATCTTCTACTATGTCCTCTTTAGCTTTATCATTGAAATATTCATAATTTGCTACATGAGTACTAAATATATCACATGGAAATAATATTTTATCTTCTTTAGCTAAAGTTATCATAGTTTCTTCTGTATGAAGATAAGGTGTTTCTATAAATTCAAGGGTTTTTCCACCTATATCAAGGGTATCCCCATCTTTAACAACTAAAAAAGTTCTATTATGAAGCTTATACATAGCTTTTAATTGGTCAACTGCTTTTTTTGTGCAAACAATAATTGCATTTTTAGCATTACGAGCTAAAGTTCCTAAAGCCCCTGAATGATCTGGTTCTGTATGGTTTATTATTATATATTGAATTTTTTCTAAGTCTATTAAACTTTTTAGATTTTCAACGTATTCTCTTCCAAAACCTATATCTACAGTATCAATAATTGTAGGTTTTTCTGTAAGTAGAAGATAACTGTTATAAGTTGTCCCTTTTGTTAAAGTTAATCTATGAAATGGTACATCTCTATCATCAATTTTTCCTACTAAATAAATTTTTTCTTCAATTTTTATATTTTTCATCATGTTTATTACCTCCAATTTTTTATTGATATTTATGTTTTTTTATTTATTCTCTTGCTTGTTATGGCTTTATTATATAAACTATTAGAATTTAAAAATATGATTCAAATCAAATTTCAAAAAATAAAAAAAGTGCAAAGCACTTTTCTTTAAAACAATCTATTCTATGAATTCTTTTAACACATCTTCATTCTTAATTATAATTACCTTATTGCCAACAAGTTTTATAATATCTAAATCTTCAAATTTAGATAATTTTCTACTTATAGTTTCTCTTGTCACCCCTACGTAGTTTGCCATCTCTTCCCTATTTATAGGAAGTTTTATTTCTATATCCTGTCCTTTACTCACTCCATATTTTTCACCAAAATCTAATATCATATGAGCTATTCTAGCATCTACATCATTGGTGGCTAAATTTTGAGCTAAAGTTTCTGTTTCTGCAAGTCTTCTAGTTACTTCTTTTAATATCTTTAAAGATATATCTGGATTTTTTATTAATATTTCGTCCATCTTCTTTTTGGTAAGAGTACATATCTTCACATCAGATATAGCATAAGCAGAGAAATTATAACTTTTATTATCATTAAAAAGATTTAATTCACCAAAAAAATCTCCACTAGACAGTATATGAATGATTTGTTCTTTCCCATCCTTAGTAAGCTTACAAAGTTTTACTTTCCCTTCATTTATAATAACTAAAGTTTCTGATTTATCTCCTTCATTGCAAATAACTTCTCCCTTTTTAAAGGCTTCATGACCTGTCATATTTACAATTTTTATTAATTCTTCTTCCGATAAAGAAGAAAATATCGGAACTTTCTTTGCACAAATATTATGATGACATCTTCCACATGTACACTCTTTCATAAAAAACATCCCCTTTATCCAATATAAATATTAAACTACATTAATTTTCTTATGATAATTATACTCTAAATAAGTGAACTCTTGTTTATATCTATATTATAATTATGATTCAACTTATTTCTATAAGTTATACCATTACTATAAAAATAATTAATGTTACTAAATTATCATCCAATGCTGTAAATATAGTAACATATCATACTAAAATCCAAAGGTTTAAACAAAATTATAGTTTTTAAATAAAATCAATATAATACCAAAATTTACAATTTGCAGAGTTGAGGTAACATAATAATCATATAAATATAGTATTGATTTATTGCTTTTTTTATATTAATAAATAAATAAATAAAGTTTTACCAACCTCACTTAAAAGAAAAATCACTATAAACCATTGAAATATAAAGGTTTATATGAAGTTTTTCACTAATTTTTTTAAAAATACAAAACGGTTGGTAAAATTTTAAGAAAAGTCTTTAAATACAATGGTTTTAATGATATGATAAAAATAGAAAATGGCTTAAATTCAGTGGTTGAACCTTAACATGAGATGTATTTAAATAATTCCTCTTCTGCTCTTAAGAAACATTCTTTATAAAGTTGAACCTTAACATGAGATGTATTTAAATTAGTGTTTATTAATATATTCGTTCCTTACTATATGTTGAACCTTAACATGAGATGTATTTAAATATGGAGAAAAGAAATTGAGGAAGAAAATAAGTGGCAGTTGAACCTTAACATGAGATGTATTTAAATTTTCCTAAGTCATTACTCCAATTTCTAATACCTTCTGTTGAACCTTAACATGAGATGTATTTAAATTTTAATCTATTATGGAACACTCCAATTAAATTTAAAAGTTGAACCTTAACATGAGATGTATTTAAATAGGAATACTAAAGATAAAACAGCTAAAAAAGACTAGTTGAACCTTAACATGAGATGTATTTAAATACCATGGGGGTAGGTATGGGTATAATTGTTGTTATAAAGTTGAACCTTAACATGAGATGTATTTAAATATTATATGAGCAGGTGTTAGAACCTGCTCTTTTGAGTTGAACCTTAACATGAGATGTATTTAAATGATAGTTGATAAATTGGTATCTCCCTATCGGCGTATTGTTGAACCTTAACATGAGATGTATTTAAATACGTTTACAAAAGAAATGGCGGATAAATGGTTTTTGTTGAACCTTAACATGAGATGTATTTAAATAAACTCTCTGCTGCTTTACAAAGACCTATACATCCAGTTGAACCTTAACATGAGATGTATTTAAATATCTATCTCCGAACAAAACTTATCCCTCCGAACTAATGTTGAACCTTAACATGAGATGTATTTAAATGT
Source organism: Clostridium faecium (assembly GCF_014836835.1). Lineage (GTDB taxonomy): Bacteria > Bacillota > Clostridia > Clostridiales > Clostridiaceae > Clostridium_J > Clostridium_J faecium. The sequence goes on from NZ_JACSQB010000079.1 coordinate 16,362, forward strand.
TCTCCAATTTTGAGAAGGTCTTATCTCTACAACGGTTGAACCTTAACATGAGATGTATTTAAATCCTAGCCCCTACCCTCTAACCAATCCCCTCAGTCGGTTGAACCTTAACATGAGATGTATTTAAATATGAGATATATTTCTCTCTAAAATTGATATTCTCTACGTTGAACCTTAACATGAGATGTATTTAAATAATTAATAAGTATGTAGAACCTTCAAAACGTGAAGGTTGAACCTTAACATGAGATGTATTTAAATAAAGTGATGCCATCTATAGTTATTTTCTTTGAATTAGTTGAACCTTAACATGAGATGTATTTAAATCGTTTTAATAGCCCTTTTTCTTTCCTGTATTTAAGTTGAACCTTAACATGAGATGTATTTAAATGCGATTGGGACCCATTAGATTTAATATAACAAATTGTTGAACCTTAACATGAGATGTATTTAAATAGCATTGATATTACTAGCTTAACGAGTTTTTTGAAGTTGAACCTTAACATGAGATGTATTTAAATGCAAGTGTAATTGGAGTTTGCAGCTCATGCCAAGAGGTTGAACCTTAACATGAGATGTATTTAACATAACTATCTTTTGATGACCATTTATAAAGCAGAAAACATATGATAGTAAAAATTATAAGTGCAGCCAAAGAATATTTCTGTAACTTTTAGAACATTTCAATTTAATTTTGATGACAATGAAAAACTTACTTATATGGAATACTGGAACAGATATGAAGAACATTTTGTCGAAAATGATCTCTAACTATAGTTATGTTATGAATATAATATGAAGCCAAAAAAATTACAATTTATTATCTGTAGCGGTGAACAGTGTTCGCCACATACTGTTTCCTCAATATTAAGTTGCAGGTAAAATAAAAAACTGGAGAACACTGTTCTCCCTTACAATAAAAAAGAGTTCATTGAACTCCTTTTTCTAATGCAAAATTCACAATTGTGGATATTTCACAACAGTTGCTGATAAATTACTATTTACTCAGTTGTTTTACATTTTTCATAAATTCCATAATTACTACTTGTAATAATTATAGCATGTATATCAAGTATTTGTTTTAAGCCCAATTTTTTCTAATGTGTTTCCATTTCTTATCTCTTTCTTCTATGACAATGTCTATGTCCTTATCATTTAAGTGTTTAAACCTTCCTTGTCTTAGAAGATAGTTTTTTACAGATGTAAATTCCTTAGGGTTTCTATTAATTTTGAATTCCCCTTCTTCAAATTCAGCTAAATACCATAATCCAGAGTCTACAATATCCTTAGCTAGATCCACCATTTCATCTGTTGGAATTCCCCATCCCACTGGACATGGAGCAACTACATGAATATAGGATGTACCATCAACTTCTGCTGCCTTTTTCACTTTATTTATAAAATCTTGCAGATATCCAACACTGGCTGTGGCTGCATATTTTATTCCGTGAGCTGCTACAATTTCAAACATGTTTTTCTTTTTCGTCATGCTTCCTCTAATGTTTTCTCCCGCTGGTGTTGTAGTGGTCTTTGCGCCAAAGGGAGTTAAGCTGCTTTTTTGAATACCTGTGTTCATATATGCTTCATTGTCATAGCAAATGTAAATAACATTATCATTTCTATCTATGGCTCCTGAAAGAGCTTGTATCCCAATATCAGCGGTACCACCATCCCCTGCAATACCAAGAACCTTATAATTTTTAAGTCCTAAAGCTCTTGCTCCAGCCTCAACACCAGTAAGCATTGAGGCAGTGCCTGCAAAAGTAGATATAATTGCATTGTTACTAAAACAAAGCTGTGGAAAATTAAATCCTACTGCTGACATACACCCTGCTGGTATAACTGTAAATGTCCTTTCTCCAAGAGCTTTTAATGCAATTCTTACTGCTAAGCTTCCGCCGCAGCCAGCACAGGCTTTATGCCCATAAAATAATTCATTATCAGTAATATTTTTGACCATATTTTTTTCAGTCATTAATTTCCACCCCCAAACCTATAAATTTTACAAAGTCTTTTTTAGTTCCTTCTACCCCTTCTTTTATATATTGGAACATTTCTAGTACATCATCCTTTGAAATATCCCGTCCACCAAGACCAGCAACAAAGTTATAAGAAGGTATAGAAACCCTAGCCTTTGCTATAACAGAATTTACATTAGTATAAACTGTGCCTTCATAACCAAAGGATATGTCCTTTTCTAAGACACCAATGCCTTTAACTCGTTTTGCTAAGTTAACTAATTCTTCCTCTGGAAAAGGTCTTAAAAATCTTATTCTAAATACTCCTGCTTTTAATCCACTTGCTCTAAGTTCATCAACTACAATTCTAGCCAAACCTGTAACACTTCCTAAAGTTACAAGTACTATTTCTGCATCATCACAACAGTATTCCTCTACCATTCCGCCATATTTTCTGCCAAACTGTTTGTTAAAGGCTTCATCTACATCTTTAATGACTTTTTTTGCATTTATCATTGCCTTATGCTGCTGGTATTTAAATTCCATATTATCCCCAGGTCCTGCACTAAAAGCCATATTTACCGGATTTTCTAAATCCATTTTATTAGGAGTCTCAAATGGTGGTATAAATTTATCTGCCTCTTCACTTATAGGAATCTGTACTAACTCATAAGTATGTGTAAGTATGAAGCCGTCAAGATTTATCATAATTGGTGTAAGAACCTTTCTATTTTCAGCTATTACGTAGCTTTGCAGTACCATATCAAGGCTTTCTTGAGCATCCTCTACATATACCTGTATCCAGCCACAGTCAAGCTGGGAAAGTGAATCTCTTTGGTCTCCATAAATATTCCAAGGAAGTGCTGTAGAACGATTAGCATTCATCATCACAATTGGGAATCTTCCACCACTAGCATACTGAAGACACTCCGCCATATAAAGTAACCCTTGTGAGGATGTAGCAGTGAAGGTTCTTGCACCTACTGAGCTTGCACCCATTGCCGCAGATAAAGCTGAATGTTCTGATTCTACATGAATATATTCACTTTTCAAGCTGCCTTCCTCCACCATTTCAGAAAGTCTCTCTACAACAGTTGTCTGTGGAGTAATTGGATAAGCAGAGATAACCTGTGGACGTGCAAGTCGTACCCCCTCTGCCAAAGCATCATTTCCAGATAAAAAAGCTTTTATTTCCGCCATTATTCACACCTCTCTTTCCATTCTTATAGCTTTTGGAATGCATACCTTAGCACATATTCCACAACCTTTGCAAAAATCATAATCTATATCAATATTATTATCCTTCTTAAAGATAACTCCATCAGGACAATACATGTAACATTGCAAACAATTAACACATTTTTCATGATCTATAATAGGCTTCTCATTTCTCCATCCTGCATTTTTTGTAACAAGATGCCCAGCTTTATAGCAAGGACCTAAAGGATATTCCGATATATGAGAAGGCTTTTTGTATTGTCTTAACCTTGGCTTATTCATATTATTCACCCCTCACCTTATTATAAGAAGCTAGTATAACTTCTCTATTTTTCTCTAGAACTGAACCTTTCAAATAATTTTCACAACCTGAAATTACAGCTCCAATGCTTATAATGTTTGATAAACCAATAAGTGCACCAATCATAGCAGTATTTGTAGTAGGTCTCTTTAAGATATCTAAAGCTATTTGAGTTGCATTAAAGGTAACAACAAATTCACTATATTCTTCATATTTTTCAGAGTGACTGCTATTGATGATTACTTTTCCCTGCGGTTTTAAATCCTTGATGTATTCCTTATTAAAAAGCGTCTCGTCTAGCAAAACTATATAATCACATTTTTTTATTTCACTTCTATCAATAATTTTCTTATCATCAATTTTAGTAAAGGACTGTATTGGTGCTCCTCTTCTTTCTGGACCAAAGGATGGAAAAGCAAGCGAATATTTATTTTCAAATAAAGAGGCAGAAGCACCTAAAATCTTTGCTGCAGTAAATGCCCCTTGACCACCTCTACCATGCCATCTTATTTCAATCATAATCGTAATCCCCTTGCCTTATGTTTTAATGAAGAAAAACGATTAAGCGCCTCTTCTAAGGTCTCTGTCTTTTTAGCAAAATGAAGTCTTATTAAATGATTCACATCTTCTCTAAAGAAGCTGGAACCAGGTACTGCAGCAACACCAACATCTTTTGCTAGCCACTGACAAAACTTAACATCATTGTCTCTACTAAATTCTGAAACATCAATCATTATATAGTAAGCTCCTTGTGGCGTTGTATAAGTTAATCCTATATCGTCAAGTCCTTTTAAAAATAAGTCTCTCTTCTTTGTATAAATCCTTTGTAATTCCTCATAATAAGTATCATCAAAATTTAAAGCTGTAACTGCTGCCTCTTGCAAAGGTGCCGCTGCTCCAACTGTAAGAAAATCATGAACCTTTTTTGCTACATCAACAATTCTTGCTGGAGCTATAATGTAGCCTAGCCTCCAACCAGTTATTGAATATGTTTTTGATAAAGAACTACAAGAAATAGTTCTCTCAAACATATTTGGAAGTGATGCAAAATATGTGTGCTTATGTGGAGCATAGATTATATGCTCATAGACCTCATCTGTAATTACAAAAGTATCATATTTTTCTGCTAAATCAGCGATGATTTTAAGTTCATCATAAGTGAACACTTTTCCAGTTGGATTTGATGGATTACAAAGTATGATAGCTTTGGGATTTTGTTTAAAAGCTGCTTCCAATTCAGAAACATCAAAATTATAATCTGGTGAACGTAAGGAAACAAATATAGGTTCTGCTCCTGATAAAATAGTATCTGCAGTATAATTTTCATAAAAAGGCGAAAAAACTATAACCTTATCTCCCTTATTACAAACTGTCATCATTGCTACCATCATTGCTTCTGTGCTTCCACAAGTTACGACAATCTCACTATTTGGATCGATGTTTATCCCCATAAATTTTGACTGTTTTTTTGCAAGGGCTTCCCTAAAGTTCTGAGCACCCCAAGTAATGGAATATTGATGAATATCTTTATATACAGTATCACTTAAAGAATCTAATAATTCTTTTGGTGGATCAAAGTCTGGAAATCCTTGTGATAGGTTTACTGCATTATATTCATTTGAAATTCTTGTCATTTTTCTAATTATTGACTCAGTGAAACAAGTTGTTCTATTGCTTAAACTTACCATAATACACTACACTTCCTTTTTAAAGTTTAATAACTCGCCTTTAATTTTTTCTTATTTTCAAATAATTAATTTATTTTTCTTTCATCTATAAGACGCTTAGCTTTATGAGTAGCCCTTGGCAAAGCTCCGTCCTCTAGAAGTACTACATCTTTTGGCTTTACTCCTAGTCTTGCTTTAAGTGCTGCAGAAACCTTAGCTTTTACCTCTTCATCACTCTCATTGTTGTCTATTGATTTTTCTATTTCTACTATATATTTAACAGTGAAATTTTCTTCTAAAATGCGAATTACATATTCCCCCGTAATTCCTTTAAATTTGCGAAGAACAAATTCTATATCACTAGGGAATACATTAACTCCTGAAACTATGAACATATCATCCAGTCTTCCAACTATGTTTATTCTTGCATGGGTTCTTCCACAAGTACATGGACTTCTATCAACAATACCAATATCACCTGTCTTAAATCGAATCATAGGACGTGCTTTTTTTCTTAAAGTAGTAAGTACTATCTCTCCACGTTCACCATCAGCTACTGGTTTTCCTGTTTCTAAATCTAAGACTTCAACCAGCAGGTGATCTTCAGCAATATGCAGCCCATTTCTAGCTTCACACATACCTGCACAAGCACCAAATATATCAGATATTCCAAAGAAATCATAAACCTTTGCTCCCCAGAGCTCCTCAATGGCATCTCTTGTTGCGTCAATGGAACCGCCAGGTTCTCCTGCAACTATAATTTTATTTATTGATAAATCTTTAGCTGGATCAATTCCACTTTTCTTAGCAGTTTCCCCCAAAAACCAAGCATATGAAGGTGTCGTCCAAATTACTGTTGGTTGAAACTCCTTTAAAATGAATAAAAGTCTTTCTGAAGGAATTGTTCCTGCCCAAATACATAGCGCGCCAAGATTTTGAGCCCCAATAACATCTGGTCCTCCTACAAAAAGTGAAAAGTTAAGTGCATGGACATATCTATCATTTTTTCTCATGCCTGCTGCATAAAAAAGTCTGCTTTCTACATCTTGAAATTCATCAAAATCCTGTTTTGTAAAAGGACTTAAAGTTGGAACCCCAGTAGACCCGCTTGAAGCAGAAACAAAAACCACTTCATCTTCACTTACAGTAATCATGTCACCCAAAAGCGGACTTTTAGTTTGACGCTCACGTTCTATTTGTTTATTTACAAAAGGAAATTTACTTATATCTGAAAGTTTTTGAAAATCAGAAGGTTTTACACCTGCTGCATCAAAAGCTTCTTTATAGTACGCAGAGCTTTTATATGACAACTCTAATATTTCTTTAAGCTCTCTTTCTTGCAGGGCCTCAAGCTCTGCCCTCGGTAATGTTTCTATTTTTTCATCCCAATATTTTTTCTCACTCATTATTAAAGACCCCCTACATTTATTTTTTATTTACTTGCTTTGCAAAGAAATCACCTAACAATTGCAAGCCTTGAACTATTATGACTAATACACCAACACAAGTTAGCATTACTGTGGTGTTGTAACGTTGATAACCATATCTAATTGCTAAATTGCCTATACCACCTCCCCCTACAGTGCCTGCCATAGCTGAAAATCCAATAAGAGAAATAGCTGTTATAGTAATTCCATTTATAAGCTGTGGGAGAGCTTCTGGTATAAGTATGTGAATTATTATCTCTATGAATTTAGCACCAGAGGCTACTCCTGCCTCTAAAACCCCCATATTTACCTCACTAAATGAAGCTTCTGAAAGCCTTGCATAAAAAGCTATTGCTGATACTGAAAGCGGTACTATAACTGCAGCTGGACCAATGGTTGTATTCATAATGACGCTGCTAATTGGTATGAGCAGTACTAAAAGTATTATAAATGGTATTGATCTTGTAACATTTATAATGATTCCTGAAACTCCATTTAACACTCTGTTTTTAAAAAACAAGTGGTTAGAACTTAAAAAAAGTAAAAGTCCAAGAAGCCCACCAACTATTATTGCAACTATTAGTGAAACAGAAACCATAATAAAAGTTTCATTAAGTGCTAATATTAATTCTTCAAAAAGATTAAAATTATTGGATAGCATATCTAATCACCTCCGTACTATATGTGTTATTTTTTAAATATTGAATAGCTTCAGCTATACTTTCATCACTACCGCTGATGGTTATATACAATGTTCCTATAGGCAAATCTCCAATGTACTCTATTTTTCCTTGAAGTATGCTAAAAATCACATTATACTTACTTGAAAGTGTGGACAATATAGGTTCTGTAGCATTTTCTCCAACATATCTAAGCTTTACAATATGACCTTTTAAACTATTAATAAGTTCTTTAGGTAGCTGAAAATTTGAGGAATGTGCTAAAAGCTGTTTTGTATATTGATTTTGAGGATTTGCAAATAAATCGTAAACCAGACTTTCTTCTACAATTCTTCCTTTATTCATTACTGCAACTCTATTGCATATTGACTTTATGACCTCTAATTCATGAGTAATAATTACAATGGTTATTCCAAATTGTTCATTTATATCTTTAAGAAGCTTTAAAATGGACGTTGTAGTTTCAAGGTCAAGTGCTGAGGTTGGCTCATCACACAATAATATTTGGGCATTATTAGCCATTGCTCTTGCAATTCCTACTCTTTGCTTTTGTCCTCCGCTTAATTTTGAAGGATAAACATCAGCTTTATCCTTTAATCCAACAACTTGAAGAAGTTCATTAACCCTAATATTGATTTCTTCTTTAGTCTTACCAGCAGTTTTTAGTGAAAATGCTATATTCTCATAAACAGTTTTGTTTAAAACTAAATTAAAGTGCTGAAATATCATGCCTATTCCTCGTCTTAATTCTCTTAATTCTTCCCCTTTGTAATTTATAATGTTTTTATTATCAATGATTATTTCTCCACTAGTAGGTTTCTCTAAAAGATTAATTGTTCGCAATAATGTACTTTTTCCAGCACCACTAGAACCAACTATTCCAAATATATCCCCTTTTTTAATTCTGAGAGAAACATCTGAAACAGCATGAACTTCTCTACTTTTTTCTTTGAATTTTACATTAATATTCTTAAGTTCTATCATTGACATGACTCCTTTTTACTAATAATCAGCTGGCTTTTGAAAAGCTTTATATTGTCCATTAGGATCATCAATTACTGATTTAAACTTAGAAGATTTAACTATCTCTACTACATCTTTTGATAGCTGAGAATCTGCATCTTCTGTTCTTACTGCTATAACATTTATGTATCCATCACTAAGTTTTTCATTATATAAAGCTTCACTTGGGTTAAGTGCTGCAGCAATTGCAAAGTTACCATTTATAACTGCTAAATCTGCGCTATCTAGTGTCCTCGGAAGCTGTGGTGCTTCTATAAGCTTAAACTCAAGCTTTTTAGGATTCTCTGAAAGATCTTTTTCTGTTGCTATTGAATTTTCAACTTTATGATCTATTGTAATAAGCCCTGCAGCTTCTAGTACTTTTAATGCTCTTGTTAAATTTGTAGGATCATCTGGTATTGTAACTAAAGCACCTTCTTTTAGTTCATCTAAGGATTTAACCTTATTTGAGTAAATTCCCATACCTGCTGTTGGTATTTCTGCAATTGCAGTTAACTTTAAGTTATTTCCAGTAGCAAATTTTTCAAGGTACACAGAATGCTGAAACATGTTAAGATCAATTTCTTTATTTGCAAGTGCTTTATTAGGCTGAACATAATCGCTAAATTCCTTAATAGTTACCTTATATCCCTTTTCTTCTAGGGAAGGTTGAATTGCATCTTTAAACATGTCTCCATAGGGTCCAGCACATACCCCTACTATTATGTCTTTTGGTGGAACATCAGTTGTAGTTTTTAGCTCATTAGTCTTTCCACAGGCTATTAACCCTAAACTTAATGCAAGTGTAGTTATTAATGATAGTATTTTTTTAAATTTCATTTTCATCATCCTTTCAATTTATATTTTTATTAATGTATTTAATAAAACACTATAAAAAAAGCTGTTCTCCTATAAGGAAAACAGCAATGATTAAATTTAATAAGCAATAAAATTGCATCATAAACTTTGCTATTGTCCTTATCTCTCAGATTTTACAATCTGCAGGAATTGACACCACTACATTCGAATGAGAATGCTGGTTGTCGGGTATCATCGGGCCAGTCCCTCCACCACTCTGGATAAGTTATATTTAGTTATTAATATTTTAATTATTTAATTGTTTTTTGTAGTAAAAAAAGCTGTTCTCCTATAAGGAAAACAGCAATGGTTAAATTTAATAAGCAATAAAATTGCATTATAAACTTTGCTATTCTCCTTATCTCTCAGATTTTATAATCTGCAGGAATTGACACCACTACATTCAAATGAGAATGCTGGTTGTCGGGTATCATTGGGCCAGTCCCTCCACCACTCTGGATAAGTTATATTTAGTTATTAATATTTTAATTATTTAATTATTTTTTGTAATAAAAAAAGCTGTTCTCCTATAAGGAAAACAGCATGATTAACTTTAATAAACAATAAATTGTATCATAAAATTTGCTATCGTCCTTATCTTTCAGATTTTATAATCTGCAGGAATTGACACCACTACATTCGAATGAGAATGCTGGTTGTCGGGTATCATTGGGCCAGTCCCTCCACCGCTCTAGATAAGTTGTATTTAGTTATTGGAATTATTATATTATCCATAATAATAATTGTCAATACTTTTTTAAATAAAATTTTATTCCAATTATCTTACACTCCACTTAACAAATAGTATAAGTCCTAAATTAATTATTGCTGTCTAGTTGCTACTGCTGTTGAAAAGTCTGATATACTCCCCAGCACATTGCTTGGTACTTATTTTTGTATAAATGTTAAATTGACTCAACATCTCGTGATATAATAAACAAAGCATTCAAATACGAAGGAGATTTTCACGTGAAAAAAGCAGGTAAAATTCTTTTATACTTTTACTTCATCGTTTTGATCTGGATATTGCTTTTTAAATTTTCAGTTTCGCTAAATGATATACTTAATCGAGCATTTTCCGGTGAACAATTACAACATATTAACTTGATACCATTTGGAGCATCAGGTGGCGTCAAAGAAATTGTCTACAATATTATTATTTTTGTTCCCTTAGGTATTTTGATAGAAATAGTGAACAAAAAAAGTTCAATGATTAGAAATGTCATCTATATTTTATTGTTTAGTCTTTTTATTGAAGTGAGTCAATCCATTTTAGCAGTGGGAGCTACGGATATAACTGATCTCTTGACTAACACTCTTGGTGGAATCTTAGGCATACTGATTTATACAAGTTTAAGAAAAGTATTCAATTCAGAAAAATTAGATGTGGTGCTTATAGTTATAGGTATAGTGATACTTGTTTTGACTACAGTATTGCTTTTATTTTTAGTGTTTGTTATGGGAATTCGCATTAAATTTCTAGGTTAAATAATACCCATAAGAAAGAAATTTAAAATTCATTAAGAATGGTTATTGAGTCTACAACACTCTGCAAAAAATGCAGTGTGTTTTTAATTTTAATATTATGAGCTTTAACTCAGTTATATTCTTCTGCCCCTTCATGAAAATTAAAATTTTATTTCTCATGGATTTTCCTTAGAAGTTCATATTCCATACATACTGGATATTCACCATTTTCGCTTTTTTTAAGGTTAGCTTCTATTCCATATATTTCTTTTAAAGTTTCTTTGTTAATTACATCTATTGGTTTTCCTTCACAGATAATTTTTCCTTTTTTAAGTCCAATTATATTATCTGCAAATCTACAAGCATTGTTAAGCTCATGAAGCACTATAACTACTGTAATATTTTTTTCTTTATTAAGCTTTTGAAGAACTTCTAGCACCTCAAGCTGATAAGACATATCTAAGTACGTTGTGGGCTCATCAAGCATTACAATCTCTGTTTCTTGAGCTAAAACCATTGCAATCCAAGCTCTTTGTCTTTGTCCTCCAGATAAATTTTCAACTTCTCTATCGCCAAATTCACTAAGTCCAGTTTCTTCTATTGCCCAGTCAATAATATCTTTATCATGGCTATTAAGTCCACCTATGATTTTTTGATGTGGAAATCTTCCATAAGCCACAAGTTCTTTCACTGTAAGCCCATTTGGGCAAACTGGTCCTTGAGGAAGAAAAGCTACCTCTTTTGCTATATCCTTTTCTTTTATTTTCTTTATATTTTTATTATTTATAAATATATCTCCACTTTTAGGCTTATTAATTCTTGATATAGTCTTAAGAAGTGTTGACTTTCCACATCCATTTGCCCCAATTATTATGCTTATTTTTCCCTTTGGTATACATAACTCCATATCTTCAATTATAATATTGTCTTCATAGGATACTGATAAATTTTTTACACTAATAGCTTCCATAATTATTTCTCCTTCATCATTAAATAAATAAAATATGGTACTCCCAATATGGATATTGTTATTCCAACTGGAATTTCAATTGGTGAAAATAAATTTCTCGAAATTGCATCTGCAAGAAGAATTATTACAGCACTTATTATTGCTGATACTACAACAAAATTTTTATGATAAGGTCCAACTAATTTCCTTGCAATATGGGGAGATATCAGCCCTAAAAATCCAATATTTCCTGCAAAGGCTGTTGCTGTCCCTGATAATATAACTGCAAAACTTAGGAATTTTTTTCTTTCTTTTTCTAAATTTAATCCTAAAGATAAGGCAAGTTCATCTGAAAGATTTAAAACATCTAACTTTTTATGATTTAATAAAACTAACATAAACATTAAAGTTACTATTAAAATAATTACTTTTGCATAACTCCATCCTGCTCCCCAAAGGCTTCCTGACGTCCATACTAACATTCTATTATAATCTCCAACACCGCCTCTAAAAGTAATAAATGTTATAAATGCATTAAGTGCTGCATTTAACCCAATTCCTATTAATAAAAGTCTTTTAGGTCTTATTCCATTTTTGCTAGATAGCATGTATATTACAAATGAAGAAATTCCTGCTCCTACTATAGATATAAATGGTAATATAAATATTGAAAGCTCCCCAAGTTCACTATAATAATTAGAAGTTTGATAGGTAATAAATATTACTGCTGCCACTGCTGCTCCAGCATTTATACCTATTATTCCTGTATCTGCTAAATCATTTTTAGTTATAGTTTGAAGAATTGCTCCTGCTGTTGATAAAGCAATTGCTACAAAAGTTCCAACTAAAAGCCTTGGCAGTCTAATATTTAATATTGCTGTATTTTGAAACTTTGTTCCATTTCCAATAATAGTGTTTATAACTTCTAGAGGAGAAACCTTATATGTGCCCCAGCATAATGTAATTCCAAAGGAGATAACTAATAAAGTTAATAAAATTATCAAAGTTATTTTAAATTTTTTCTTCCTCATTATCCCCTCTCCTTTCTAGCCACTGAGATAAAGAATGGTATTCCTATTAATGCTGTAAATACTCCAATTGGAGTTTCATAAGGATCAAATAACATTCTCGCTGCAATATCTGCATAAGTTAAAAGAACTGCTCCTAATAAAAATGAACATGGTATGTTTTTTCTATAATCTTCACCTAAAGTTTTTTTAACTATTTGAGGTGCAATAAGTCCAACAAAGGCTATATTTTTTCCTGCTGCCACTGCTGCTGCACACATAGGTATCATAACCATAAGAGTTGCGAATCTTATTTTTTCAGGATTTTCTCCAAGTCCAATTGCAACATCATCACCTAGATTTAATATATTTATCTTTGGTGATAATAAAATTGCTATAATGAGTCCTATGATGCCTACTATAAATACCAGTTTAAAGTCTGCCCAACTTGCATTTCTAAAACCTCCAGATACCCAAAAACCTATCATTTGAGATTGATTTGATAACAATCCAATTATTGTGGTCAATGAAATAAAAAATGTACTCATAGCTGTGCCTGCTAAAAGTATCTTTGTTATAGAATTATTATTTGCTTTTTTTGATATAAAACCTAAAACTATAATTCCAGTTATAAGTGCTCCTATAAAAGAGGCTATCATAACATTTTGAGTATTTATGGTTATTCCTAATGCATAAAAAATTGCTATTACTAAAGTAGCTCCTTGGCTTATACCTAAAATGGAGGGTTCAGCTATTGGATTTCTAGTAATACCTTGTATCATTGCTCCTGTTACTCCTAAAATTCCTCCTGTAAATAATACAGAAAAAGCTCTTGGAATACGAACATCTCTAACTAACATAAGATTAAGATCTTCATTATAATTAAAAATACTATTCAAAATCTCTGAAAAACTGATATGGACAGCCCCTAACCTTATGGCTAGAAGCAGTCCTATTATCAGAAGTAACATACTAAAAATTATAAAAACTATGGTAGGTTTTTTATTTTGTTTCATTTAGCATGTCACCTATTTCATCTAGTAATAATTCTCTGCCTATTGGACTATAACCTTGGTTAAAATATGGTGAAGCTCCTAATTTAATGACTTTTCCTTCTTTTACTTGTGGTAGCTTATTCCAAACCCTATTGTTTTGAAGCTCTGCATAATCTTCATCTGTTGCCATTAAGAATATGTAGTCAGATTTAATTGCTGCTAAACCTTCATAAGTCACCACAGGAAGACTGATATCACTTTGTTCTGGCATTCCTTGTGGTTTATACAATCCCATGTCTTCATATAATACAGCACCAAAACCTGCACCATCAAATACAAAGAATTGTCCGCCACTTGCTAAGAATGAAAGGTATGTTGTATCTTTTCCATATTTCTCTTTAATCTTATCTCCTGCTATCTTAGCTTTTGCTTCATATTCTTCAATCCATTTATTTGCTACATCTTCTTTATTGAATAATTTTCCTAAAGATTTTACATCATCTTTCCAATTTAATGCTTCTAATTTAACCATAACTGTTGGAGCAATTTCACTCAATTGATCATACATTTTTTCTTGAACTGTTGATATGACTATTAGGTCTGGTTTTAGATTCATAACAGCTTCTATATCCATAGTTTCCTGCATACTGTATCCTAAAATTTCTGCTCCCTTTAATACATCTTCTAAATATGAAGGGAACTTAGTATAATCATATGCATCACTATTGGCAGTTCCTATAACCTTATATCCTAAAATTGATAAAATATCACTATTACCACTTAAATCTACTATTCTTTGGGGCTCTGCTGGTATTTTAACCTCTCCTTTTACATCTTTAACTGTTATAGTATTTTCTGTTGACTTATCATCACTTGTACTATCTTTAGTACTGCACCCTACAAGCATTATAGCAGCCATACAAAAAACTACTAATGTCTTTAATAAATTTTTCTTCATAATACACCTCCATGCATCTTTTATCACTAATTTCTATATTATTCGTTCCAATTGTATATGATATTCATTATCATTTCAATTCTTACACCTAATTTAATAATTTTATCATCTATTAAGATAATTTATGCTATAATAAATAAAGTTCTTAAAAATATTATATCCAAAGCTGAATAAATGATTTATTAAAAATTTTCTAATTTACTGGCTTACAATTACTAGTTAGAACTTAGTATGTTTATAACAATTAAGATTTTAAAAAATATAAAAAACGAGGTATAACCTATGATTTCTAGAACAGCAAAGGATTTTCAAAATATAGTTTTAAATAAAATAACTTTTAAAGCCCATCCTATGGAAAATTACACTATATATAAAAATGAATCTAAACCTGAACTTGGATATTTTATTAAATATAGTAGAGAAGGATATTATGATTTAGGAATTGGCGATTATACTATACCATTAAATTTTTCTCTTTCCTTTGACCATAATGAAGAATTAATACGTTTTGGCACCGTTTATACTGGAGAGACCAAATTTAAAATTGAAAACAATCCTGTTTCTTCCTTTACTCCTTCTTCATTTTTTGTAGTTGAAAAAAGACTAAAAGGAAAGCAGGCTTGGAAAAAAGGTCAGCACTTTCATGGAGTAGAAATAACCATTTATAAAAAATACTTTGCTGAAGTAGTAAAACCAAATTTTCCAAAGACTATAGATTTTGATAATTTTATCAGTAACTATACTTATCACTATTTACCACTTGACATAGCTTCTGTTATTCAAAGTTTAAAAAATTTAGCTGAAACTGATTCTCTAACTCCTTTATATTTAGAAAGTAAGATTTTAGAATGTATAGCACTACTTTGTAATGAAATATATTCTTCCCCACAAAATGCTTTTACTAACCAATTAAATTATGGTCATATTAAAATAGGGAAAAATAGATATATTACTTTAACTGCTTCAGATGTGAATGCAATACAAAAAGCTCACGATATTTTAACAAAGGAAGCCTGTAATCCTCCTACCATTAAAAGCTTAAGTAAAATGGTATTTTTAAATGAGCAAAAATTAAAAGCAGGATTTTTAGCAAAATATCATATGTGTATTAGTCAATATACCAATTCCATTAAAATGACAATGGCAGAAAATCTATTAACTACAACGGAATTAAGTATAGATGAAATATCTAAAATCCTTGGATATAGTTACAGTGGAAACTTCGTAAAAATGTTTAAAAAAGTTCATGGAAAAACACCACTAGCTTTTAGAAAAATGAAGGGTTAAAATAAAATTCTAAAACTTATAAAAACCTCCACATATAAAACGTGGAGGCTTTTATTAGTGGAAGATATTCATCTCAATTAGTTTAAAATCTATAAACCAACTCATTATGAAAATCTCCTTTTATCAAACTAAATATACAAGCTTATTTTATCTACCTTAATAAAAATTAATCTATATCATAAACATACACATCTATCCCCTTAGCAATTATATTTTTATTTATCAATTTTTCAATTTCTTCCCACTTGCCACCAGCTAATCCACAGCCTATCCTAGGCATATGAACAGTGGCGCCTAATTCTAATGCTTTTTCACCAACTTTTTCCAAGCATTTATCAACTGCCTCATATCTAATAGGTGGGCCTGATCTACCTTTTCTTATATCTCTTTGTCCTATCATATTAGCAATATATATATCTTCAAAAACTTGAACAAATTGAACTTCTCCAAGCCCAAAATTAGTACCATCTTTATGCCATTTTTTATATTCCTTTTCAGGTTCACTCCATCTCTTAGAAAGAGCTAGTACAAATCCTTTGCCCCATGCACCAATATCATTGCAAATATGAGCAATTATTTTATTACCTATAATTACTGGATTTGTCGCATCTCCTTTTAAATAATTAATCTGTTTACTCATTATTTTGGACCTCCTATATTTTAATTATAAAATTCATTATATCAGTCAAACATCTCATGTAGCTTTATCAAATTTAGCTTATCATAGTTTTTACAAACCCTAATTAGTTCATCTCTAACTTCCATTAATGCAAATACTAGTAGGTTTGCTCCATTCCATAACAGAGGATTTTCTATATTCTCATCATCAGCAGACATTCCAATTCCCCAAATTTTATCATAAGGACTAGCTTCTACTAATACCCTCTCCTTGGTTCTTATTAGAAACTGTCTTAAATCTTCATCTTGAATGAACTTAGCATAATTACCATTAAGGATATCGGATTATTAATATCATAATTATTTTTCACTTTATATTTAATTTAATCATCATACTTTTAATTTCTAAGACTGTTGATAATTTGTAGCAGCTATATTACATTCTTTGCAGATAAAAGCATAATACATACCTTCGCCATATTCCTCAATATCAGCCCAATCAATCTGCCCTATAAACTTCATATGTTTTGAACATTTTGGACACTTAGGATATTCTGCATCTTGTATCCAGGTAGGATGCCCTCCAATTTGTGAAAATGTGGTTTCTAAAAATTGGCTTGCTGCATAATAGCAGCTTCTCTTTACCTTTAACATGCCTATTGACTCTTTAGGCATTATAGCTTCCTCATCAGTTGCATCACATAAATATTGTGGTTTAATATTTAATTCACTCCAATGTACAGCACCATTAGTATCAATATCAGTATATATAGCTCCATAGCAATTACATATATGGCAAGTTGCTATATTCAATCTCACACCATTCATATTCATAAACTGAAATGAAGAATTTGTTAAATCAAAACTAAATAAATTTACTAAATCTCCTCCACACCATTCACACTTTTTATTTTGTGCCTGTAAAAGTAATACAGGTTCATCTTTAGTAGAATTTTTCTTTTTAATTCCATAACAATCTGTATAAAACAAATCTATTCGCTGTCCATCTTCTGTTAACTCCCATCCAGCTTCTAAAGAATATTCTTCTGGTGAAACATAAAGTTTATTTCTCCATTTAGGAGGATTCTTCTTCCATTCATAAAATAAATGCACAACTCTTTCATCGCCAATCCAAGCTAAAGCTCTTAACATATGATTTAAACTTAAAGTATCTGAGCCTTTAATAACTTGTTCTATCAAATAATCCCTAACATCAACTGGAGCATCTTTAAATATTATTTCTGGATAACACTCATTCTTCTTTAACAATGCCCGTAAACATTTATCAATTTCTGTATTTGTGTAGCATACAATTTTCAATAATATATCCTGAGCCCTCTCTATATCTTCGCTTTCAATTAATTTTATTGCATAATCTTTCATTCTTTCTATATCTTCTTTAGAAAGACAGGTATACATTTCTTCAATAGTTTTTTCATATTTCACATAGTTTTCTAATGGATTATATTTTCTAGGTGTATGCATTATTTTTAATATTTCAACAGGATCAGTTATTCCATCATATAAATTGATGTCTTTCCTATTTTTCTTTATAAACTCTTCTTCCTCTTTTCTTTTTATTTTTTGATAGCATGGCATACAATATCCACCAGTTTTATCAGCTGTTATTTGCAAAATAGTTCCTTTACATCCTTCACTTCTACAAGGTATACGCTCACTCAAAATTATTCCTCCATTTCTGTGGTATAACTAAATTTTACTACAATCACTTTTATTCTTAAAAGCTGTTTATATTAATACAAAAGCCAGTCACTCCATTACTTTATGGTAATTATTATAATATAAACTATTGATTTCCTACAAATATATCTATTCTTGGAACTCTATTTCAAATATGTTATTATTATTAAAAGACTTTTTATTAATATAGAACAAATTAAATCAATTTTAAAAATCATAGGAGATTTATATGGAAAAACTTACTTTTGTAATGGAAAATTATTTAGAAGCTATATATGAATTGTCTGAAGAAAGCAAGGGAGTTAAAATGACCCGTATAGCAGAAAAGCTTGGAGTAACTAAAGCTAGCACTAATAGTGCTATGGTAACTTTAGCTGAAAAGGGACTTATAACCAATGAAAAATATAAGGAAATATTTTTAACACCTTTAGGTCTAGAAATAGCTAAATCTACATCTAAAAAACATCACATTATTAAAGATTTCTTTATAAAAATTCTAAATATAGATAGTTCTATTGCAGATGAAGACGCTTGTGCTATAGAACATGTTATTAGTTCACATTCTGTTTACGCTATGGAAAAATTTCTTTCAGAACATGAAAATAAAAAATAACGACTCAAAATTGCTTTGGTGATTTTAAGTCGTTGTTTTATTCTATAGTAAATTATATGAATTTAAACCACCCTTGGGGAACAGCGCGAAGCCCTTTAGGGTTCCCCTGGGGTGCAGTATAGTTTGGAAGTAAAACCAGTGATATTATACTAATATTATGGAGATAAGCAATTTCCACCCCAGTGGTGAAAAAAATTGTCAATTTTCAATTGTACAAAAGAGCTTAACAAACTCTTTTTTATTTTACGACACCTGACTTCTATAGAGCATAGCATAAGCTCCTCCATAACGAATCAACTCATCATGGGTTCCCATTTCTTTAATACCTGTTCCTTCTAGAACTACAATTTTATCTGCATTACGGATAGTTGATAATCTATGTGCAATTACTATAGTTGTTCTATCTTTTGAAATTTCATCTAATGCAGCTTGAATTTCTTTCTCTGTTTTTGTATCAAGAGCTGATGTAGCTTCATCCAAAATAAGAATAGGCGAATTTCTAAGAATTGCTCTAGCTATGGAAATTCTCTGCTTCTGTCCTCCAGAAAGCCGTACTCCACGCTCTCCTATTATGGTGTCATAACCTTCTTCCAAATTTTCAATAAAACCATGAGCATTAGCAGCCTTTGAGGCCTCAATAACCTGCTCTCTAGTAGCTTCTTTCCAGCCATAGACAACATTTTCATAAATTGTTCCGTTAAATAAAAATGTGTCCTGCAAAACCATACTTATATTATCTCTAAGACTCTTTAAAGTTACATCTTTAATATCTATTCCATCTATTAAAATGCTTCCATTCTGAAGATCATAAAAACGGTTTAAAAGGCTGGCTATTGTAGTTTTGCCAACTCCAGTTGCCCCAACAAAAGCTACAGTTTCTCCCGGATTTACTTTTAAATTTATATTTTGTAAAACATTTATTTCATCATTGTAGGAAAAAGAAACTTCCTTAAACTCAACCTCTCCCTTAACCTTAGGCATTTTCTTTGCATTAACTTTCTCTTTAACATCTGGAACCTCATCCATAACCTCAAAGACACGCCTGCACCCTGCAAGTGCATTACCTGACATTTCCATAAGCCTTGAAAAGCTCTTTATAGGTCCATAAAACATACCAAGATACATAGAAAATCCTACAATATCTCCAATGTTAATTTCTCCTCTTGAAACCATAAATCCACCAAATATTATAACTATAACAGAACCTAGGGTAGTGAAAAACGCAAGAAGTGGAAAAGTGGTTTCAAAAAAAAAGCTTGCTTTTAAGTATGCTTTACTATGTTTTATAGAAAGATTCTTAATCCTTTTTTCTTCTCTTTCCTGTTGATTGAATATCTGTATTTCTTTAATTCCAGAAAAATTATCTTGAACAGTACCAGAAAGTTCTCCCCTAACCATAGAATTTTCTTTCCATATAGGAGAAAGATGTTTACTTTGCCAAAGAGTAATCATAATAAGAAAAGGAATAGTAATAAGACTTAAAAAAGCCAACTTTACATTAATAGAAAATAATAATATCCCAACACCTACGAAAGTCAATATATTAACAATAAAATCAGGAATTACATGAGCTAAAAGAATCTCTACCTCCATAACGTCATTAACAACTCTACTAGTTAAATCTCCTGTACGGCTTTTATTAAAATACTTAAGCCCCATATGTTGAAGCTTAGAGTAAAGCTCTGTTCTCATATCTGCAACATAATGCAAAGCTGCATGATGGTTTAAATATCCTGAAATAGAACTTCCAGCTGATTGAAGTACAGTTGCAACTAAAAGCATCAATCCTATTCGTAAAGATTGAGTTCCAAAATCACCGCTTCCTTCTGTTGCTATACTTGTAAGTTCTCTTAGGGCCCATGGATTATAAAATCCTGCTATGGTAGAAATAATGACTGCTATTAATGCTAATATTAAATAAATCCAATATTTTCTGGCTCCCATAAAAATACGTAAGGTAGTTTTCATATGCCAACTGCCTCCTTTTCCTTGGACTCTATATCCTCATTTTCATCTACAATATCATAGGTAATACATACTGGACGATTACTCTTAGGTTCAATAACAACATCAGCATTGATATTGAAGGTTTTTCTAAGCACCTCTGGAGTCATAACTTCCTCTGGAATTCCATGTTTTATGATAGCACCTTTTTGAATAGCAATAATATAGTCAGAAAATCTTGCAGCAAGATTTAAATCATGAAGTACCATAACAATAGTACACTTTTGATTACGGTTAAGCTCATATAAAAGCTTTAAAACCTCTAATTGATGAGCAAGATCAAGATAAGTAGTAGGTTCATCTAATAAAATTAAATCAGTTTGCTGTGCTAGAGCCATAGCAATCCAAACCCTCTGTCTTTGCCCTCCTGATAAAGCATCAACTTCTCTTCTCTCAAGCTCACTTAACTTAGTTGCATCTAAAGCCCATTTAACAATTTTTTTATCTTCCTCTGTAAGATTTCCAAAACCTTTTTGATGAGGAAAACGTCCATATGCAACTAACTCACCTACAGTAAGTCCACTTGGTGCAGTAGGGGTTTGAGGAAGTATGGCCATCTTTTTAGCTATTTCTTTTGTAGGTAGTTTACTTATATCCTGCCCGCTTAAATGTACTACACCCTTCTTAGGTTTTAATATACGTCCAACTGCTTTTAAAATAGTTGATTTACCACAACCATTTGCTCCTATAATAGAAGTTATCTTTCCTTTTGGTATCTGCATATTTAATTCCTTTACAATGAGAGCATCATCATAAGCTATATATAAATTTTTAGTTTCAATACTTTTCATACAAACCTCCTCAATTTGACTTTACTAATAGGTATAAGAAATAAGGTGTAGTTAATACAGTAATAATAATTCCTGTAGGCACATCCGTTCCAAGACTTATAGTTCTAGTAATAGTGTCTGATAATAGAATAATTATTGAACCTACTAAAGATGCAGTAGGAATCAATAGTTTATGATTTGACCCTACAAACTTTCTAGCCATATGTGGAGAAATCATTCCAACAAAAAAGAAGTTTCCACCTAATGCCACGCTGCCTGACGATAAAGCAACAGCTGCTATAGCTAAGCCTATGAATTCTTTCTTTACTGCTACTCCTAAGCCTGTTGCAGTTTGATTACCAAGGTTTAAAGTATTCAAAGTACGAGATTTATAAAGTACATATAAAAATATAATCAATATCCAAGGTGCAAGAATAGAGATATATGTCCAGTTATCCCCCCAAAGACTTCCTGCACTCCATCTTTGAATAAAATCCATCTGCTTTTCATCTAGCTTTAAAGTAAGCATCATAGTAACAGCACTATATCCACTTCCAACAGCCACACCTGTCAAAATTAATCCTGTAGATGATATGCTTTTTCCTTTTTTATAGGAAAGTAAAAATATAAGTACTGCTGCTGTCATTCCACCTATAAAAGCTAAAAGTGGAAGAGCAATAGCTGAAGATACACTATCTACTTTAAAAATAACCACAAACAATAATACAAATAACCCTGAACCAGAACTTATTCCTAAAGTTCCAGGACTAGCCATATCATTTCGAAGTAAACTCTGCATTACACATCCAGCCGTTCCCATCCCAATTCCTACGAGAATAGTTAATACAATACGAGGAAGACGAAAATCATATACTATAAGATTTTGTTTAGCTGTACCTTTTCCAATAAGAACATTAAAAACTTCTGAAGGAGAGAGATTCATTTTACCTGAGTTCACACTTATTACTGCCACAACTAACAGTACAATGGTAAGTATCAAAATAATAGTTAAGCCACGTGAAACTGAATAACCTTTTTTCTTCATTCGAATTCCCTCCTTTGCTTCCTTGTAAGATAAAGAAAATATGGAACCCCTATTACAGCAAAAATAATTCCAATTGGAGTTTCATAAGGCTTATTAATAAGCCTTCCAACTAAATCTGCTGACACAGTAATCAAAGCTCCATATAATCCTGAAGCTGGAATTATGTATCTATAATCCACGCCTATAAGGTAACGGACAATGTGAGGTACTATTAATCCTATAAAACCAACAGGTCCAACAACAATTACAGAAAGCCCTGTAAGTATCAAAACAACTACAGTAGAAATAGCTTTAACCTTCTTAGTATTAAGTCCAAGCCCTATAGCTGCGTCATCTCCAAGATTTAAAAGAGTAATTGAAGGGGATATAGCAAGAGCTACAATGGTGCCTACAATAAAAAATGGGAAAACTATAGCAAGTTCACTCCATTTAGCACCCGCTGTTCCTCCAGCAGTCCAATAAGCTAAAGCATGGCCAAGTCTATATTTAATAGAAAGATATTGGCTAAAAGCACCAAATAACATTGATATAGAAATACCTGCTAAAACAAGTCTCTGCGGTTTCATACCACCTCTGCCAATAGATGCAATAAAATAAGTCATAGCTGTAGTAACAGCTGCACCAATACATGCAAAAAGCATCATTTGTCCATAACTTCCACCAGGTAAAAATGCCATACAAAAAGCTATAGCAAAAGAAGCACCGCTACTTATACCCGTAAGTCCAGAATCAGCAAGAGGATTTCTTGTAGTTCCCTGCATTATAGCACCACATATAGAAAGGCTTGACCCAACAATTATATTAGCTGCTATACGAGGAAGTCGGAGAGTTCTAATAATCTGGTGTTCAGTTAAAGAATAGTCAAAATTAAAAATGGCTCCCCAAGCCGTAGACAAACTCATATCAGCAGCACCAAAAGAAATTGATGCCGCTGACATAATCACCAGCAAAACCACACCTGCAATCATATAGATTGTAAAATTCAAAGCTCCTAATTGTCGCTTTTTATTATAGGTATCTTGCATATTTATTTTCCTTTCTTAATTAGAATTATTTAGCTAATGAATTTATTGCATTAACCATATAGTCAAGTTGTTCAGTAAGACTTGTAACATCAGAATAAAAGAAAAGTCCTTGGTACTTTGCTGGAATTTCTGCAATTCTGTCTTCTGCAACAGCAGGAATGCTTTTCCAAATTTTTGTCTTTGCATAATCAGACTCTTTACCTTCTTGCTTAAACCATAATATATAGTCACCAAAATACTCATGAGCTACTTCATAACTTATAGATCCCCGTCCTTCTCCTGATTTTTCTATAAGGTCTTTAAGCTTGTCTGGATATTTAAGTTCAAGATATTCATATACTAAAGTCCCACCTCTGGAACCTGTTTCATAATATATGCCACTCCACTCACCAGTAGCTCCCCAGTCTTCCAAAATACTAAAAGTTTTACCTACAAATGTATCAGCTTTAAAAGTTTTCTTCGCATCCTCAAGTTTTTCTTCAAAATTAGAAACAGCCTTCTCTGCTTCAGCCTTACGTCCTGTAGCTTCTCCTATTACTTTTATACGCTCAAGGGAATCCATATCTCCCTCTGGAATAACAAGAACTGGAGCTATTTTGCTAAATTTATCAAAGTCTGCTTCATCATATGTAATAATAAGATCTGGTTCTAAATTCATAACATCTTCTGGCTCCCATTTTTCAATTTTTGTAGAAGCTTTAAGAGTTTCATAAAACGGCATACTTTCTTGTGCCCAAGCATTATATCCAACTAAATTTAACCCTAAAGCAATAACATCTCCAACATACCAATTGGCAACAACACGGTTAGGGTTAGCAGGAACTTCAATATCTCCTTTTACAGTAGATATAGTACGAACTGCTGCTTCTTCCTTCCCTGCATTTTTAGATGAAGAGCAGCCAGCAAAAATCATAGTAGTCATAAGTATTACACAAAATAATGACAAGAATTTTTTCATTTTATCCCTCTCCCTTATAAATATCTTATATTAATTAAATAGCACTAATGCCTGAGTTATATACCAATGTAAGACTAGTCTAACTTTTTAAAGCGTAGCATTTACAAATCCCCATGTCAACATCTCAAAAATCCTGTTTTCAGAACTCATATCCTATTAAAATAAGAGTAACTTATTGTTTTATAACAGTTAAATGAAAATACTTCTCATCATTTTAGATTGCAATTTAAATAAAATGGATTATGTTCTTATTGAAAATATTTCTCAATTGATGCTATAATATTGTTACTTTAAATCAAAGAAAAGAGAGGGATAAAATTTTATGGATGAATATAATGATTCTTCTTGGGCTGCTTTAGCAGATAAATATAATTTTGTTAAAAAGAACTATGGTAATGGACAGATTTATGATTTCCCTCCTCATTGGACAAATGGATGGATTGCAGAAATAAATGCTGCTAAAGGATTATTTGTTTCAAGTGCTTGGTTTACCCCAAGGGAACAGGTAGTACATACAATAAATTCGAGTAAACCTTTTATGATGATTTTTTGTATTGACTGTGGGGAAATAGTTTATTCATATCAAGGGAAAAAGAGACAGGCTCTTCTTCCAATCACTAATTTAATTGTTAACCCACAAAAACAATTTACCTTTACTTTCTCTAAAGATGTACACTATTGTTTTACTAGTGTTTTAATTTTTGATGACTTTATAAAGCCTTTTCTCAAAGATCGTACCCATGCACCTAAAATCAGTGTTCAGGATGCAAAGCATTGGAAAACTCAACACTATAATACGCCTGATATAATGCTTATTTTAGAGCAAATTAGATGGGCTGTACGAAATACGGACATGCCTTTACTTGCTTTTGAGGGGATGACTTTACATCTTTTATCTGCAATTTCTAGAAACTTTCCTGATATCCCTAAAAGAAGAAGCAGCCGCCGTCACTATGTTACTTGGGAAAATGAGCAAAAGATTTATCAAGTTAAGAATAAGATTGATGAAAATATTTTAAATGTTCCAGATACAATTGAACTATGCAGAATAGCTGGAATGAGCGAAAGTAAACTTCGGGAGTCTTTTAAAAATCATTATGGAATTCCCCTTTATAAATATATTCGAATAGAAACTATGAAAAGAGCTATGCAACTACTATCTGCTGACCATCTAAGTATTCGTAATATATCTGAACTATGCGGCTACAAAAATCCAGCCAAATTTGCTGCTGCCTTTAAAGATGTCCATGGAATTACTCCTAGTGACTTTAGAAAATCTTTTAACTTATAAAAAATTAAGATACTTATAGAATATAAGTATCTTAATTTTTAGCAACCTTTTATTCGCTTTTTACTAACTTTCTAGTAATTTATCCATAATATAATCTAACTGCACATTTGATGAGTAAATATCAATATCAAAAAATAGTGTAAAATCAACAGGTATAACATGTCCTGCCTTAACAGCCGGAATTGATTTCCAAACTGGATTATTCTCTAATTCCCCAATCTCTCCACTAAATATTATATAATCTCCAGCGTAATCCTTAATTGCTTCAATAGAAAGCTCTCTATATTGATCTTTTCCTATAATTTCACTCTGTATGACATCTAATGCTTTAAATCCTAATTGGCTGTAAATCAAATCGCCTCCACGTCCCCATTTATCACCATACACCCAAATGTTTCCATTTTGGCTACCTTCAAAAATGCTAAATTTCTTATCCATAATTTCTTTTGAAGCTAATTGTTCCTTTGCATCACTTATCTTTTCTTTAAAATCAGCTAGAACCTTTGACGCCTCTTCCTTTTTATTAAGAACTTCTCCTAAAAAGGTTATTCTCTCCTCCATGCTAAGGGTAGTGAAAGGAATATAAACTGTAGGAGCAATCTTAGAAAACTCATCAATCTTTTCTTCACTTATAACAAGAATCAAATCTGGATCATATTGCATTATTTCTTCTGGTTCAAACTTTTCCCATACCGGTAGCCCTTCTACCTCTTTTTCATAAGCACGACCCTCTGCATTATAAGTAGCTACTGGTTTAACTCCCAATGCCAAAATGTCACCCAGTCCATAAGTAATAACAACTCTTTTTGGATTAGCAGGAACCTCAACATCTCCTCTTACAGTACTTACAGTACGAACAGCTTCCTCTTTAGTACCATCCTTATCCGAAGAACAACCAACTAAAATTAAAGCAGTCATAAATACTGCACAAAACAATGACAAGAATTTTTTCATTTTATCCCTCTCCCTTATAAATATCTTATATTAAACCTAAACAACACCTGAACCACACTATGCAAAAATGTAAGACTAATCTAACTTTTAAAAGCGTAGCACTTACAAATTCTCCTGTCAACCTCTCACAAATCCCCTTTTCAGAAGTCATTTTCCATTAAAATAAGAGTAATTTATTGTTTTATAACAGTTAAATGAAAACATTTCTCATCATTATGGATTATAATTTAAATAAAATGGATTGTATTTCAATTGAAAAAATATACCTAGCAGTACATACTTCTATGTTCCTTTTATAGAATATCTAACTGTTGATAAATAAAATTAAACAAGTATTAGGACAATATCTGCTAATGCTTTTATTATTATTTCTTTTACTTTTATAAAAAATGTCTACAGTTTTATGTGAATTGAATATTTAAATTGATTAAAAGTCTGGTAATATAGTGGAGAGTTCTATTTGCTTCTTGTTGGACTTTTAAAAAAGTATACGCTCACCCAAAATTATTCTTCTCTTATAATGTATAAATCGCATATTTATAACAAACTAATATAATAAATAAGTACTAAAAGGTGAAAGTATATGACTGGCACAGAAAGAGCTTATATAGCAGGAATAATAGACGGTGAAGGTGGCATTATGCTAACAAAGTTTCATAATAATCAATATCCAGCTCCTTGTGTTAGTATAATTTCTACCACTATTGAGCTACTTCAATGGATAAAGGAAAAAACTAAGGTAGGAACTATAAAATCGAAGAAAAATTATAATAAGGATAATCATAAAGACTCTTATACTTATGCTGTAAAATATAACGATGCCATAGAACTACTAAGGCAAATTCAACCTTATCTAATAATAGAAACAAAGAAAAAACGAGCAGAATTAATATTGGCTAAATATAAAAAAGCTACTCCTAGAAATGGTAGATACAATGAACAAATGAAGGCCAATAAAGAAAGATTCTATGAAGAATTTATCAGTATAAAATAAAAAAGTTCACCACATTTCTATGGTGAATTTTTTTCTATGGTGGAGGCGAGGGGACACCCTCTTCCATTATTTCTAATGGTGCTGACTATATTTTGAACTTAGTTTTGGTTTAAGTTCCTTGGCGTATTATGAAAGTTGTAGTTTAGTTTGTAACTTCCATCCTAGTACTTCTTGCTAACTTAATTGTTAGATTAGAAGCCTATGAGTCGATACAAGGCTGTTGAGTTTCCTCACATACCTCTCGGTATTGCCTTCACCGTCACGTGTTAAGGTTTCACCGATAAAGCCAAGTTTTCACTTTGAGATCACTCTCAAAGGCGACTCTTCTGCGAATCGAACCCCTGTCCGAAAGCCATCACATCTAGGCATCTCCGAGTGCAGTTGGTATTTTAACATTCCCTCTAGTGAACCCCTACCAACCAGGTTTCACTTTCAGTAGCTTCATAATTTCCGTTTCTAGGTCAAAGCTTTCCTAGACTCGGTTCACCGCTGTCGACGCCCTATCCTAAGCCGCGGTACTCAAAGGTAGAACGTAGCAGACTAAGCTGCTAATGCAAAATTATCTTCTGCGTTTATCTTTAATCCCATAGTTTTTTAACGCGGGTCCACAGGTTCCCTCGACTCGCTTCCCAGGTGCCACGTACCCCCGTCGAAACCAAGTACGCCCCCATGTTATGTGTTTTTTAACGCAGTCTATATTTAATTTTTTATTGTGCATATTTATTTTATAGCAATTAATATGTTATGTCAACCTTATACAATTGAGAATGGAAAATTGACAATTGATGTTGAAATTAATTGTGAACAATTAATTTCTTTAATAGTTTTTATAATTGTCATGCCAAGTTTCAACTGTATGTTTTATAGGTTGTATAGATTATGATATATGATTTTACTATTTATATCAAGCTGAAATTCATGGATAGATTAGAAAGGTTTATTAATTATCTATATTTCTCCTTCATTTGTCTATCTATATCTCTTTTAGCAGCCCTTTCAAGCATTGCATCTCTCTTGTCATAGTCTTTTTTACCTCTAACTACTGCTAGATTTACTTTAACTTTGCCATCTTTTAAGTATAGTGATAGTGGCACAAGAGTATACCCCTTTTGAGTGGTGTATCCTAAAAGTTTTTCTATTTCATATTTGTGTAAAAGCAATTTTCTCTCTCTTAATGGATCCTTATTAAATATGTTGCCCTGTTCATATGGACTTATATGCATATTCTTTATAAAAACTTCTCCATCTCTTATGTCTGCATAACTGTCTCTAAGATTTGCCTTTCCTGCTCTTATGGATTTAACTTCTGTTCCTACAAGAGCTATTCCTGCTTCCATAGCTTCTTCTATAAAATAATCATGTCTTGCTTTTCTATTTTCAACTAATGTTTTGTTTCCTAACTTCTTTGCCATTTTAACACCTGCTTTTAAATGTTCTTTAGATAATAATTATATATTATCTACTATTTTTTGTCAATTTTAAAAAATTACTGTAAAACCAAATTCTTCAATTGAGAACTTAATTCAATTCACAATTGTGGATATTTCTCAACGGAAACTAAGAAATTTAAAATTGATTAACTGTAGGGGAGAACAGTGTTCTGAAAATCCAAATCATATTCATACAATCATGATAGTATAATTTAGTTATGCTAGATATACAAAAGACTGGCGAACACCCTTCGCCCCTACAATGTTGCTAGCAATTTCACTGTTAGCAAAAAATCAATTTGCAAAATTAATTTCAATCGCAATTCATATCCTTCATACTTAATTTTTATAGTTTCTCCATTAATGTTGGTTTAAATTTTTGGGTATTGCTCCGAATTATACTGCACCTCATGGAACCCTAAAGGGCTTCACTACTGTTCCCCAGAGGTGGAAAAATAATTGTCATAGTTTCCCTTAATGGATTTTACCCCTTCTTTTGTAAGTTCCATGACTTTATTCCCAATTTTATTTATAAAGTATCTATCATGAGATATAAATAAAATTGTACCTTCGTAGTCCTTTAATGCAGATTCTAGTATTTCTTTGCTTTGCAGATCTAGGTGATTTGTTGGTTCATCTAAAAGTAGCAAGTTTGCTTCTATAAGCATAAGTTTAGACAGTGCTACCCTTGATTTTTCTCCACCACTTAAATCTCCTATTTTCTTAAATACATCTTCACCAGAAAATAAAAATTTTCCTAGCACACCTCTTATTTTGCTTTCTTTCACAGTAGGAAAATCATCCCACACTTCTTCTAATATAGTATTATTAGGATTTAATTTTTCATGTTCTTGAGCGTAATACCCTATATGAACATCTTTACCCCAATTAATTGAACCATGCTCTAGCTGTAAATCTCCTATTAAAACCTTTAGTAATGAAGTTTTTCCTACTCCATTAGTCCCTATTAATGCTGCTCTGTCACCTCTTATAAGGTGAATGTTTAAGTTTCTAGAGAGTATTTTTTTATTTTCCCCTTCACCTACAGATAAAATACCTTCTTTAATATCCAATACCTCTTTATAGGATTTATTCTTAATTTCAAAATTCATATTGACCTTTTTTAATTCTCCTAGAGGTTTATCTATTTTTTCCATTCTTTCTATAGCTTTTCTCTTGCTTTTAGCTGCTTTAGAAGAAGTAGCCCTAACTATATTTTTATCTACAAAAGTTTGAAGTCTTTTTATTTCTTCCTGTTGTCTTTCATAATTTTTTGCATGAAGTTCTTTCTCTTCTGCTTTAAGATAAACATATTTTGAATAATTCCCTGGATATCTCTTAGACTTTCCTCTTTCTAATTCATATATAACAGAAACTGTTGAATCTAAAAAGTATCTATCATGAGAAACTATTAAAACTGCACCTTTATAACTTTTCAAATACTCTTCTAACCAGTTTAAAGCTTGTAAATCAAGATGATTTGTAGGTTCATCCAGCATTAATAAATCTGGTTCATTTAAAAGTATTTTCCCTAAGGAAAGCTTTGTTTTCTGTCCGCCACTTAGCTTTGAAACCTTAATATCAAAATCAAAATCTTTAAATCCAATTCCATTTAATATGATATTAATTTTTGTCTCTATTTCATATCCACCTTTCATGACAAAATAGTCAGTTTTAGATGAATATTTCTTCATAATCTTTTCCAACTTTTCATAATCTTCAATGATTTCTTGTGATGACATAAGTTTTTCTAACTGTCTTAATTCTTTTTCCACATTTAAAAGTTCTTTAAATACAGAAAACATCTCCTCTTTAATGGAGTTTTCTAAATTTAAACCACTATCCTGCTTTAAATAAGCAAAGGTTTTTCCTCTAGATTTTATTATTTCTCCTTCGTCTTGAAGTATCTCTCCATAAATCATTTTTAATAGTGTAGATTTTCCTGCACCATTAACTCCTACTAGTCCTATCTTTTCTGACTCTTCAACTTTTAAATTTATATTTGAAAATAAAATTTCTCCATTAAAGCTTTTTCCTATATTGTTTAACTGTATTAACATTTTAACCCTCTCCTATGCTCATTTGATGATTTTAGAACCCATTTAATATCTTGAATTTAAATGGTCAAAAACCTAATTTTTTTGGGCTTTTAACCACCAAATGAGCTAGCTAGATGGTTTTAACGTCTAATTCTTTATGAGTACTCAAGATTTTCACCTCCATAAGTAATTATTTAAAGAAAAAAGGCCATGGAATAATCCATGACCTTTTCTCTATGTACGTAAATTACAGATGTATATCGCTTTTAAAAGCTAATATATAATATAAAAAGTCACGGAACTATATTTTCCCCGTGACATTTATAATCACAATAACAATACTTTAAATTATTGCATTACAATTAAAGTCAATCAGGTCGCTGTTTCTAATTCCATTTAATATTGAGTTTTCAATTGTTGTTAATGTTAAAATTGTCATATTCATCATATATTTGCGACCTCCTTTTCTTTAATCATAATATTTTCATTAGTATTATACCATTTAATAAAAATTTTTACAATAATTATTAAAAATTTTACATATAAAATTATATTGCTATATTTCATGCTAAATTTTATCTTTCAATATTTTGGTTATATTAATTCCTCAAGAATTATATTATAGTATTTATATATAAAAGTTCATTATATTTTTAATTAACTTGGCAAATAAAGAATTGCTTTATTTATGTGGAGGTCATTCATGAATTATTTTGGACATATAGACAACTATAAAGATATATTTTTCATTCCACCAGAAGAATATTCATTACATTCTTCAAAAGAAATATTATCTCATTCATTAGGGGCTACTCTTTATATGAATCCTCTAAAAGGAGATTTATTTAACAATATATTTACTCAAAAGAAATTAGGTGCAAATACTATAGTAATTTGTTTAGAAGATGCTGTATCCGATTCAAATGTTGCTATAGCAGAAAAAAAACTTATTGAAACATTTTTAAAAATAAAAACTAAACTTTCAAAAGGTGAGATTTTCTTAGATGATCTTCCCCTTTTATTTATACGAGTTAGAAATGTTACTCAGTTTGATTTTTTCCTTAACAATTGTCCTAAATCTGCACTTTGCGGATTTGTTTTTCCCAAATTCACATCCTCTATAGGAGAGGAATATTTTGATAAGTTGGAAAAATTCAATTTTAAAAATAATACTCATCTTTATGGAATGCCAATTTTAGAGTCTCATGAAATTTTATATAAAGAATGTAGACTTAATGAACTTATAAAAATTAGAGCCATATTAAAAAAGTATAATTCCTATGTATTAAATGTAAGAATTGGAGGAACAGATTTATGTGGAATCTTAGGAATTAGACGAGGTGCTTATGATACTATATACGATGTATTGTCAATTAGTGATTGCATAAATGACATTATAAATGTATTTAAATCAGAAGGTTTTGTAATATCAGCAGTTGTTCATGAATACTATGACATTCATAATATAAATGTTTTATCTGCCCTTGTTAAGGAAGTTCACTTAGATATTATAAATGGACTCACTGGTAAAGTTGTAATACATCCAAATCAAGTAAATATAGTTAACTCTCTATATGCTGTTTCTTATGAAGATTATATGGATGCTGAAAAAATAGTTGCTTCTTCTGAAAATGGTGTATTAAAGAGCAATTTCAATAATAAGATGAATGAAGTAAAGCCTCATTTAATATGGGCTAAAAACATTTTACTTAGAGGAAAAATTATGGGGGTTTTAAATAATGGATTTACATACAAAAACATATTACAAAGATTGTCTAAAGTTTAATATACAAAATAAATTGAAATTAGATATAGAAATAACAGAAAATCAATATAATATTCCATACACTGCCCTCTTCTCTGTAGCTGCAAGAAAAAATCCTAAAAGAAGTTTTTTATTTGTTAGCAAGGTCATAGGAAAACATATTCCTATGTCACCATATAATTTAAGACTTGTAGGAAATATTCTTGCAAGAGATTATTTTTCTAAAAAGAATAATCTAGTGGACAATAATATAGAGACTTTAGTTAGTGATTTAATAAAGCTTAATACTAATTTTAATAACAAAATTTCAAAGGACAGCCTTTCTATTTTAAATGAAAAATTGACCTTAAATAAAAAGACATTATTTATAGGCTTTGCTGAAACAGCTACCGCTTTAGGACAAGCCGTTGCATCCTCCTTTGAAAATGGATATTATATTCAAACTACTAGAGATGAATTAGTTTCATTAAAATCTTACTGTCTTTTTAAAGAGGAACATTCTCATGCTGTAGACCATCTTATGTATCCTCTTAAGGATGATATCTTTATGAATTGTGATGAAATTGTACTGGTAGATGATGAGATTACCACTGGTAAAACTTCATTAAACCTTATAAAAGAATTAAATAAAAATTTAAAATGCAGTAATTTTTCCATTATATCCATTTTAGATTGGAGAAGTGATGAAAATTTAAAACTTTTTAATGATGTAGATAGTATTAATTTATCATCTTTTTCTTTAATCAAAGGAAATTTCAACTGTGTAAAACAAGGAGAAATAATTGAGGTAAAACCTATTATCAACGTTTCCAATAACTCAATTTCTTCTGAAGATATAGTTATAAATCATAAGGAAAACATAGAAGGTTTTCATAGATATAGCGGTAGATTTGGAATGGCACCTTGTGATTGGTACAATTTATACAATGAAGCAGAAAAAATTTCAAAAATAATTAAGGGTAAAATTGATGATAGTCCTTCTTTATGTCTTGGACACGAGGAATTTATATTTCTCCCAAGCCTTGTGGCTTGCAATTTAGGGGATAATGTAATTTTTCATTCCTCAACTATAAGTCCAATATACTGTGATAACAGTTATGATTTTTACGGCATAAAAAATAAAATAGAACTAGACTCTTTATTTAATAAATCTAATAAAAATTTTCTTTATAATATCCCAAGAGATACTTATAAAAATTTAATTTATTTTACTGAAAGACCATTAGATAACAAAAGTAAAGAAAATTTATTAAAAGAATTAAAAAACTTAGGAATATTAAAGGTTATCTTTGTATCCTTTAATAGCTGATTAAGGTGGTTTATATAATGAATTATACTGGATTTTCTGGAAGCTATGATGCTTCTGATGTTATATTTTTATTAAAAGATATTAGTAGTTTAATTAATGAAGAAGACAATTTGACAAGAGAAATGGCAATGAGCTCAGGAACTCATTATTCAGAAATGTTGCCTATTGAATATCATCCTAGTGAAGAATATATGAATATATTTTATAAAACTTTAGAGCAGTCAAAGAGTAAAATAGCTGATTTAATTAAAATTGTAAGTGAAAAAATTATAAGCAGAAATATGGATAATTTAGTTTTAGTATCTCTTGCAAGGGCCGGTACCCCTATTGGAATCTTGATAAAAAGGTATATAAAAGTAAAATATAAATTAGACCTTCCTCATTATAGTATTTCAATAATCAGAGACAAAGGTGCAGATAAAAATGCACTAAAATATATTATTGATAATCATGCTGATTGCAATATACAATTCATTGATGGCTGGACTGGAAAAGGAGTTATTCAAGATACCCTTATTTCTTCTTGTGAAGATTTTTATAAGGAGTACAAAATTAAATTGGACCCAACTCTAGCTGTTTTGTCTGATCCAGCATATGCTGCAAAAATATACGGAACAAGAGAGGACATTCTTATTCCTAGTGCATGTCTTAATTCCACTGTATCTGGTCTTGTGAGCAGAACAGTTCACAATGATAAATTTATATTTAAAGATGATTTTCATGGTGCTAAATTCTATAGTGAATGGTCAAATATTGATGTATCAAACTTTTTTATTGATGAAATATCTAAATGTTTTAATGAATCAACCCAAATTGTTATAGGTGATATTGATGCTGTTATAGATTATAGAGGACTTTCCGAAGTAAATGGTATAAAAGAATTATTTAATATTAAAAATATAAATCATATTAAACCAGGAGTTGGTGAAACCACTAGAGTGCTGCTTAGAAGGGTTCCTTGGAAAATATTAGTTAACTCTTTAAATAACCCAAATCTTACCCATATATACAAACTGGCTGAAGATAGGGGTGTTCCTATAATGGTCTATAAAGATATGTCTTACAGTTGCTGCGGTATTATTATGGAGATGAAAAAATGATTTATGCTTCAGATTTAGATAGAACACTTATATACTCCAATAAATTTTTTAAGGAATTTGAAGAATGTTATATAGACAATCTTATTGTAGCTGAATATAAAGACAATAAGCCTATTTCATATGCATCAATGGAAATTGAAAACTTATTATATGAGTTAAATAAAAATATAACTTTTATTCCTGTAACTACAAGAATACAGCATCAGTTTAAAAGAATAGATTTATTTGATAAAAAAGTAATTCCTAAATATGCTGTTATGTGCAATGGTGGAGTTATAGTTAAAGATGGTGTTCTCCTTCAAAGCTGGGATAAAATAATAAAAGAAAGCTTAAATAAAATTCCACCTTTAGTTATAATGATGAGGTATTGTAATTTTTTACTTAACAGTTCTTATATAGAATCTTATTCTCTTTGTGAAGGTTTATATTTATGTGCTGTTTTAAAAGATAAAAATCTTTTAGATAACACCCTTATTCAAAAGGCCCAAAGCATTTGTTTAGACAGTGATTACAAATTAATAATTCATGGCAGAAAATTATATATAATACCATTATGCATCAATAAGTATGCACCTCTTAAACATATAATGGATATAGAAAATGATTATGATTTATATAGCTCTGGTGATTCTGAATTTGATTTTCCTATGCTTTTAAATTCCACTGTTGGAATGATTCCTAGACACTCCTCAATGAAAACTGAATTGCTTGATAACCATAAAAATATTTATATAACTGAAAATATAGGAATTAAAGCTTCTGAAGAAATATTAAAGAAAGTTTTAACAATCCACCATGCAAATTCATAAATATTTGTAAGTTATAATTAAAAATATACCCGTAGCGGCGAACAGTGTTCGCCACATATTATTCCCGTAATATTAAATTATAGATAAAATTAAAACTGGAGAACACTGTTCTCCCCTACAATAGAAAATTCATAATTATAAACATTTTTCAATTGTCAATTTTCCATTAATCCCCCAATGAATGTGAAAAAAAACTAGCAACACAAAGTTGCTAGTTAAAATATTAGTCTGAAGAAATTATTTTACTTAAAATAATTTCTTCCTCTATTTTTAATTCCCAATTGATTAAGTTTAAGCTGAAATATTACCTTCTATATTCACATCTTCTTTTGCTCCAAAAGCTCTAAGTACTGCTTTGATTACTTCATTAACTATTACTATAGTTGAACATAATGCTATAATTTTCACCCACATTATTGGGCTTAATGCTACTGCACTAAAGAAATCTTTAAATATTTCTGTAAGTATTAATTGTCCTATAGCAGTTATTGCTATAATTCGTAGAGCAATTTTATTTTTTGTGAAGTTTGGTATTATGCTATCCTTACCAAATTCTCTGCAGTTGAAGGCATTAAATAATGCACTAAATGCAAACATACCAAATAATACTGTTTCCATTTCATTAGGTACAAATCCAGTGGCTGATGCAGCTGGCACTTCAGCACCTAAAATATTAAAATTCATTTGCACAAATAACAATGCTGTTATATATAGGGCATTTAATACTATAGTAGTTAACATTTGCTTTGTAATTATATTAGCTTTTCTGTTAACTGGTTTTCTATTTAAAACTTTATCTCTAACTGGTTCCAATCCTAATGCTAGTGCTGGAGGTCCATCCATTATAATGTTAACCCATAGTAATTGAATAGTTGTAAATGGCATATCATGACCTGTAAGCTGAGAAACAATAGCTATAAGGAAAGCAACTATATTAACTGTAAGCTGGAACTGAATAAATCTTTGGAAGTTTTCATAGATTCCTCTTCCCCATTTAATAGCTTTTACAATAGTACCAAAACTGTCATCTGTAAGAATTATATCTGCTGCATTCTTACTAACTTCTGTTCCAGCAATACCCATTGCAACTCCAACATCAGCTTTAGTTAATGCTGGTGCGTCATTAATTCCGTCTCCAGTAACTGCAACAACCTCTCCATTATGTTGAAGAGCATCTACTATTCTCATCTTAGTTTCTGGTTTTGAACGAGCAACTATTGCAATTGTTTTTATTTCCTCTCTAAGTCTTTCATCACTTAAAGTATCTATAAAAGTTGCCTCAACAGCTCTCATGTTGTCAGTAATTATTCCTAGTTCTTTACCAATAGCTACTGCAGTATTAATATTATCTCCAGTAAGCATTTTAGTTTGAACTCCAGCTTTTCTAGCTGTTTCTACAGCTTCTTTAACTTCTGGTCTTAATGGGTCTTTAATTCCAACGAAACCTGTAAATATTAAGCTGTCTTCAAATTTATCTTCTTCTATTGTATCTACTGCAACCTCTGCTAATTCTGCTGGCATATATTTATAACCAAATCCTAAAATACGCATAGATTGACTTTGTAATTTTTCTATTTCTGATAAAATTTCATTTCTTCTATCTTCTGTAAGTTCATTTACTTCATTGTTTATATGTTCATACTTACAAAGACTTAAAATAATTTCTGGTGCTCCTTTAGAAAGCAATACAGAATCATTATCTTTTTTCACTATAGTTACCATTCTCTTACGCATTGAAGTAAATGGTATTTGGTGTACTATATCAGCACTTTCTCTTTTTTCTTTGTAATTATGAGGGTCATTGCAAAGAAGTAGTGCACATTCAGTAGCACTTCCTAAGTATTTATAAGAATTTCCTTCAGGTTCAATATCTGCTGTAGAGTTTATAATACAGTTATCTATAAAGAAATTATCATTAGTAAATTCAGATTTCTCAACAAATTTTCCATTTAAATAAACTTTTTCTACTGTCATTCTGTTTTGTGTTAATGTACCTGTCTTATCAGAACATACTACACTTACAGCTCCTATAGTTTCACAAGCTTCTTTTTTAGTAACAAGAGCATTAATCTTAGCCATCTTTTGCATAGTTATTGCTAATGTCATGTTTATCATTGTTGGAAGTCCTTCTGGAACTGCAGCAACTATTAAAGCAACACACACTACAAAGGCAGTTTTAACTGGTCCTATAGAATCCATAAATGGCATGAATCCTGAAGTATCTATATGTAATGCACCTGATAATACCATTTTAGCAACCATGGCAATAAATAATAATCCTGCTATAGCACTAGATACTTTTGAAATCTGTCCACCTAGTTGTCCTAATTTAATTTGTAGAGGAGTTTGTTCATCATCTTCCACAAGGCTGGCTGCAATTTTACCCATTTCTGTATTATCTCCTGTTGAAGTTATTACAGCCTTACCTCTTCCATAAGCTACAAGAGTTCCGCCAAATATCATATTAGTTTGTTTTGCTGGAATAGGATCTTGAACTATATTTTTTCCATCTGATTCTATAACTTCCATCTCTACTATGTTATCTGCGTTTTTAGATACATCATCTGATTCTCCAGTTAACATATCTTCTCTTACTTTTAAATCTAAGCTCTCAATTAATCTAGCATCTGCTGGTACCATGTCACCAGTTTCAATCATAATTATATCTCCAGGTACAAGCTCGCTTTTGTTTACCTGTAATATTTTTCCGTCCCTAATTGCCTTAACTTCAATATCTTCCGTCATCTTAGCTAATGCTTCTGCTGCTTTTTTAGATTTACCTTCTGTCACTATACCAATAGTTATACCTAATGCTATAGCGCAGATAATTCCAATTGCATCATGGTATTCACCTATTAATGCACTTATACCAGCAGCAATTAAAAGGATTATCATCATAGGCTCTGTTATTGCATCTTTAATATCATCCCAAAGACTGCCTTCTTCTTGTTTAGTGAATTGATTAAGTCCATATTTATCAATTCTTTTTTTCACTTCCCCATCAGATAATCCCTTTGATGAGTCCACACCTAATTCTTTCAAAACCTCTTCTTTTGACTCTTTGAAGAATTTCATTTTTACACCTCTTTATTAATCTTCTAAATTTTTAAATACACTATCTTAATCTATTTACAATGTCTTGAAGACCTGTATCATTTGTACCTTCACCTATAGCAGAAAATTTCCATTCTCCATTGTGACGATACAACTCTCCAACCATTAATGATGTTCTACCACTGTAGTCATCTGATAAATTATATCTTATCAATTCTTTTCTTGACTTTACATCAACTACTCTTATAAAAGCATTTTTTATCATACCAAAATCTTGGTGTCTTCTAATGCAATCATATATGTTTACAGTAAACAGTAATCTATGAATATTAGGGCTTATTTTATTCAATTCAACAATGATTTGTTCATCATCACCATCACCGTCTCCTGTAAGATTATCTCCAGTATGAACTACTCCGCCGCAAGTACTTTTTAAATTTCCAAAATAGATTACGCTTTTATTTCCTACTAATTGTCCATTTTGATTTAACATAAATACTGAAGCATCACAATCTATATTTGCTGGTGTCTTTCCAAAAAGTCCTCCTAAAAGTCCACCGCTTTTACGTTCTGCTGCATCCCATCCTAAACCTACTACGATTTTAGATAGTGTAGGATTGTCCTTAGTTAAACTAACCTTTTGTCCTTTTTGCAAATTAACTGACATGGGTTTCACCTCGTTTTGTTAAAATTTTTATACATTCACTCCAAAGTTCTTACAAAGTGCTTCTAATCCTCCTTGGAAACCACTTCCTATAGCATTAAATTTCCATTCTCCATTGTGTCTATATATTTCTGCCACAACTAATGCTGTTTCTACGCTAAAGTCTTCTCCTAAATCGTACTTAAGCAGTTCTTTATCTGTTGAAGCATCAACAATTCTTACAAATGCATTAGATACTTGTCCAAAGTTTTGTCTTCTCACATCTGCTTCATGAATTGTAACTGTGAAGGCTATTTTTTCAATATTTGATGGTATTTTAGTTAAATCAATTGTGATTTGTTCATCATCACCTTCTCCATCTCCTGTAAGATTATCTCCCATGTGAAGTACAGAACCTGATTCATGACTTAGATTATTGTAAAATACGAAATCCTCATCTCTTAAAACTCTTCCATTAGCTGCTAATAAAAAAGCTGCTGCATCTAAATCAAAGTCATATCCTCCATCATATAAATTGGTATCCCATCCTAAACCTACTATTATTTTTGTTAATTTAGGATATCCTTTAGTTAAGTCAACTTTTTGTCCTTTTTTCAGCATTACTCCCATTTCTTATTCCTCCTCATTTCCCACATAACCTTTATAATATGAAAAAGAGATACTTGAATTAAGTATCTTCATGTACATGCTCACACTATACATTCAATCCAAAATTCCTACATAAAGCTTCTAGTCCGCCTTCAAATCCGCTTCCTATTGCATTAAACTTCCATTCTCCATTGTTTCTGTATATTTCTCCTACTATAACAGCTGTTTCAATGCTAAAATCTTCTCCTAAGTCATATCTAATTAACTCTTCGTTATTATCAGCATTTACTACTCTTACAAAAGCATTAGATACTTGTCCAAAGTTTTGTCCTCTTGTTATTGGATCATAAATTGTTACAGTAAAATCAATTTTACTTATATTAGCTGGAACTTTAGATAGATCAATTGTGATTTGTTCATCATCACCTTCTCCATCTCCTGTTAAATTATCACCTAAGTGTACTATTGAATTTGAACTATGTCTTAAATTATTAAAAAATATAAAATCTTGCTCACTTTGAACTTTTCCATCTTCTCCAAGGGCAAATGCTGCTGCATCTAAGTCAAAAGAATGACCTCCATCATATTTATTGGTATCCCATCCAAGACCAATTAATAAATTTTTCAATCCTGGATTACCTTTAGTTAAATCAACTTTTTGTCCTTTTTTTAATGAAATTCCCATAAAATCTTACCTCCATTTCTCTTAAAACAAATTTCTATAAAATGCTCTAATTTTTTTATAAATTTAATATGGATATAATGTATATTATATTATGTTTTAGTCTATATTACAATTCTCTGGAATAATAATCAAATTAAAAATCCTTTATATTTAAATTTTCGACAACTAAAAAAAGCCATGATAATTCATGACTTTCTCTATTTTTTATTCACTTATATAATCATCATTTAATAATGAATATTCTTCTTTAAATTCATCAAGAGCTAACACTGGGTACTCCTCTAATGCTAATTCTGTTTCCTCTTCTTCATCTTTAACTATTTCAAAATAAACTTCATGAGCTCCTAAATCAACTTTAGTACATTTTACTCTAACTTCATCACCTAGTCTATATACCTTTTTAGTTCTTTCTCCTATTAATAATATTCTCTTTTCATCATAACTATAATAATCATCATCTAAGAAACTTATATGAATTAATCCTTCTATAGTATTTGGAAGTTCTACAAACATACCAAAGTTAGTAACTGAAGATATAATTCCTTCAAATTCCTCGCCAATTCTCTCTGACATGTATTCAGCTTTCTTAAGATCATCTACTTCTCTTTCTGCTTCTACTGCAATTTTTTCTGTATCAGAAGATTGTTTTGAAGCTTCTTCAACTATTTTTCTAAGTTTTTTATCTCTAGAATCACTTAATCCACCATTTAAGCTTTCTTTAATTATTCTATGAATTATAAGATCTGGATATCTTCTTATTGGTGAAGTAAAATGACAATAGTATTTTGCTGCTAATCCAAAGTGTCCTAAACATTCTGGCGAATAGCGTGCTTTCATCATTGAACGAAGCAATAATCTGCTTACTACCATTTCTTCTTTTTTGCCTTTCACTTTTTCCAAAACTTCTTGAAGCATACTTGGATGAACTTCTGAAGTACGTCTTATAAAATACCCTAGATTATAAACAAATTCATTAAAATGCATAAGCTTTTCTTCATCTGGTTCTTCGTGGACTCTGTATACAAAAGGCATATTAAGCCAGAACATATGCTCAGCTATAGTTTCATTACAAACTAACATGAATTCTTCTATAATTCTATTGGAAACAGCTCTTTCATAAGGCATAATTTCAATAGGCTTGCCATTTTTATCTAATATAATTTTTGATTCTTCAAATTCAAAATCTATAGAACCTCTCTTAAATCTTCTTTTATTTAATATTTCAAAGAGTTTCTCCATATTTTTAAAATCTTCATAAAGATATTCATATTTTTTTATGGTTTCTTCATCTTTATCTCTTAATATTTTAGTCACATCTGTATAGGTCATTCTTTCATTAGTTTTAATAACACTTTCCATTATTTCATGACTTAAAACTTTTCCATTAGAGTCTATCTCCATAAAACAGCTTAGTGCTAATCTATCCACTTTAGGATTTAAACTGCACACCCCATTAGAAAGTTTTTTAGGAAGCATTGGAATTACTCTATCTATTAAGTAAACTGAGGTTCCCCTTTTAAAGGCTTCCTTATCTAAAGGACTTCTTTCCTTAACATAGTGAGATACGTCTGCAATATGAACCCCCAGCTTAAAGTTTCCATTTGGAAGTACTTCTATAGAAACTGCGTCATCTAAGTCTTTCGCATCTTCTCCATCTATAGTTACCATTTTTAAATCCCTTAAATCACGTCTTCTTGCATATTCTTCTTTAGGTATTTCTTCCGGTATACCACCAGTAAATTTTTCAACATCTTCTGGAAAATCTTCAGGAAGATTGTGTTTTCTTATAATAGTTAGAATATCAATTCCTCTGTCACCTTTATTTCCTAATATCTCAATAATTTTTCCTTCAGGATTTCTTCTAGTTTCTGGCCATCTAGTTATTTCAACCACAACAATTTGACCAGATTTTGCACCATTTCTATCACTCTTTGGAATAAATATATCCTGAGCTACTTTTTGATCATCTGGTACCACAAAGCCAAAATTTTTGCTATCTTCATATATACCTACAAGCCTTTTATTTTTCCTTTCAATTATTCTTATTATTTCACCTTCACATTTTCTTCCTCTGTCTTCATCCTTAAGTATCTTTACTACTACCCTATCGCCATGCATTGCACCTTTAACGTTGTTTGCAGGTATAAATATATCCGGTCTTTCTTCATCTGCTATAACAAAGCCAAATCCTCTTTGATGCCCTTGAAAAGTTCCAGAAACTAATCCCATCTTTTCTGGTATTCCATAATACTCTGCTCTATTTTTAATTATTTGTCCGTCTTTTTCCATATCATTTAATAGCTTTTTAAATTCTTTAATATCTTTTTTTCCTATGCTAAACACTCTAGCAAGTTCTTGTATATTCATAGGCTTATATGCCTGTTCTGTCATGAAATTAATTAAAACTTCTCTAATGTTCATTTTTTCCCTCCTCAAATTAAGAGTTATATATTTTTTATAATATCCATATATTTATAAATATATAAAATTTCCTAAAGTTTAATCTATACCTTGATTATTATCCATGGCGAACACTGTTCGCTGCTACAATTAATCAGTGATAAATTAAATTTTAAAACAGCATACCTATAGTATTCTCCCATAAAATCTATATTATTAATTTACATATTTACATTATACACAGAAATCCATTTATTTATCGATAATAATGAAATTTTATAT
This sequence comes from Clostridium faecium, assembly GCF_014836835.1. Taxonomy (GTDB): domain Bacteria; phylum Bacillota; class Clostridia; order Clostridiales; family Clostridiaceae; genus Clostridium_J; species Clostridium_J faecium. The sequence continues at coordinate 60,234 of NZ_JACSQB010000079.1, forward strand.
ATAAAAGAAAAGTGGCGAACAACGTTCGCCGCTATAGTTTAAAAATATGAATATATCAATGCTGTCAAGTTAATTTTCTAATAATAATTTTAAATGGATAAAATTCAATAATTAAGTGATTAAAAAGTAAAAAACCTTCTAGTACGCCTCTGCTACTAGAAGATTTTTTATGACAAACTATGCATTACAACAAAATTCGACATGCAATAAATATGCGACAGCCCTTGGGGTTGGACTGTCTGAAATAAATAAAAAGGGGGCTATATATCTCTTTATTTATTTTGCATCTTTATTATATTACTATTTCAATCCATATTCAAGTATATTTATAAAAAATTTTATAAAAAATACATAATTTTATTGGGAAACTTTACATATATTAATTTTTTTTAAATTTTAGAGTTTTTTTATCATAAAAATATATATTTTGTTAATATTCTGTTAATTCATAAGACATATTCTTACATAATACTTATATAATTGAAAATTGGCGATTTACAATGGACAATTATGGAGACTTTTTTTCACCCCTAAGGTCTGTAACATAGTTATGAACTTTAACCAAAATAAAAAACAGCTACAAAACCTAAATTTATAGCTATTTTTTATACAGTCCCCTGGGGTGCAGTAAGGTATGGTGGTACATCTGTGGTATTGGATGATAATTTAGGTGTATTTCTTATCTCCATAATATTAGTATAATATCACTGGTTTGCCTCCGAACTATACTGCACCCCAGGGAAATCCTAACGGACTTCGCTCTGCTTTCCAGGGGTGGAAAACAAAAACTAGCAACATAAAGTTGCTAGTAAAATGATTTGTTAAATGTTTCTAAGCATTTCTATTTCTTCTTCAGTTAATTCTCTATATGTTCCTTCTTCTAAATTTTCGTCTATTTTTAGTGGTCCAAAACTTATTCTTCTTAAGTAAACCACAGATTTTCCTACTGCTTCAAACATTCTTTTAACTTGATGGAATTTTCCTTCTTGAATAGTGACTAAAACTTCTGAGCCATTTTCATCTGCTTTAAGCACTTCCAATTTTGCAGGCATACATTGGTATCCATCATCTAGTGTAATTCTATCTTCAAAAGCTTTGATATCTTCTTCTGTAACTATTTTATCTATTTCTGCATAATACACCTTATCTACATGATTTTTAGGAGATATTAATTTATGGTTCAATTCTCCGTCATTAGTTATTAAAAGTAACCCAACTGTATCTTTATCCAGTCTTCCAACAGGAAATGGTTTAAAAACTTGATACTCTGGCTCTAAAATATCTATTACAGTTTCATCATAATTATCAAAAGTAGCACTTACTACTCCATCAGGTTTATTCATCATTATATATACAAATTCTCTGTAATTTAATACTTCTCCTTTAACCTTAATAACATCAACTTCAGGATCAATTTTTACAGCACTATCCTTAACTTCTTCCCCATTCACTAAAACTTCTCCCTTTTTGCATAGTGCTTTAACTTCTTTTCTGCTTCCATAGCCTAAATTTGCCAAAACCTTATCTAATCTTTCCATCATCGTCTACTCCCGCCTTTCAACTGCTAACTTAACACTCCTTATTATATACATTTAAGCTAAAATAAAACAAGATATAAAAAGTGATAATTATAGGTTATCACTTTTAAATTAAGACTGTAGCGGCGAACAGTGTTCGCCATATATTATTTCCTCAATATTGAATTATAGCTAAAACCAAAACTGGAGAACACTATTCTCCCCTACAATGAGAAATTCATAATTGTAGAGATTTTTTAAGATTTTCTTTCCACCCCTGGGGTCTGTAACAAAATCATGAACTTTAACCAAAATAAAAAACAGCTACAAAACCTAAATTTATAGCTATTTTTTATACAGTCCCCTGGGGTGCAGTAGGATATGGTGGTACATCTGTGGTATTGGATGATAATTAATTCAAAAAATCACCCTAATGGGTGATTTTTAAGGATTATAATATTGTTTTATTTTTACAAGGTAGTTTTGAGTTTCTTCTGGCAGTTTGTTAAAGTCGGCATGGGTTTTTACCCCTCTCCATTCCATTGTTCCCGGACCGCAGTTATAGGCTGCTAATGCCATTTCTAAATCGCCATTAAACATATTTAAATAATCTTTTATATGTCTTGTACCTGCATCAATATTTTCTTCAATATTAAATGGGTCATTAACTCCATAATGACTAACATTTTCAGGCATAAGCTGCATAAGGCCCATTGCTCCTGCCCAAGATACAGTATTAGGATTAAAATCTGATTCAACCTTTATAATAGCTCTTATTAATCCTTCATTTACATTATGCTTTACTGAAGCCTCTTTAATTGCCTTTTCAATTCTAACATCATTGCTTACAGGTGCTGTAGCTGAAACATATCCATTACTAATTCCATGATAATTATTACTATTAGTTGCTCTATTTATAATTCCATCTAAACCATAATTATTTCTTAACATTAAGTCTGTGATATGAGTTAAATCATTTTCTCCACCTAAAGCAGCTTGTCCATTAATTTTTCTTGCTTCATCTTTTTCTTTCATAGCGTTTAAAAGACTGGTTAAAACCATATTAAAACTTTCACTACTGTTTTCCCCTGAACCTTTAAACATATTTGCTGCTAACATAATTGGCAGCATACTATTTAAAGTATTATTATCAACATTCCCCACGTTTTTTACTGTCAAACTCCTCACCTATCCTTTAAAATTTTATGAGTTTACTTTAATCTCCAGCATATCATAGTCCTCGTAGGCTATTTTCTTATGACTACTTTTTGTTAATGCCAACAGTTTGTAAAAGCCTTTTCTAAATGGTATAAAAGTATAATAACTCTTTTTACTATATTTTTGTATTAATTTCCAATCACCTTTTTCCATGAGATAAAATTCATATATTGTATCTTTTCCTCCTTGAGAACTTACTGTAAAATTTATTGATTCATTGCATTTAAACTCTTCTTTATCAATATTTATTTTACAGTTTGTAATTGGTGGTGCTTCTAGCACATTAAAAACTAAGCTTTTTTTACTGTCGTATTCAGCAGTACTTGAAATATTTTTTGCCATAATATCTACAACATATCTTCCAGCACATCTTGGGGTAAATCCAAACTTTTTCTCTTGTATAAAATCGGATTTTTCAACTTCACGGCCATTTATTCTAATGTTGTATTTTATAAGACTACTATTTGTGTTCTCCATAGCTGCTTCTAATACTATGGCATCTCCTACTAAGTAATATTCTTTGTTAGGTGTTAAAATATAATCTATTTTAGCAGGAATGTATTCATAGCAATTAATATATGCTATTGAATGAACATCATATTCTCTTTTAGAACGTCTATCTTTAACCCTAATTTCCAATTGATACTGTCCTACTTCTTCTGGAGAAAAGTCAACCCAGTTATTATCTCCATATTCTATTTTATCGACTATTCTATCATTTTTCTTAACTATAAAACTATATTTTAATTCAATTCCACCTGTAGCAATAACTTTAACATTTATAGGCTCTCCAATTAAAAGATCCTTCTTTTTATCAAAAAAAATTTCAGCTATTTCTACTTTTTCTATAAATTCCTCTTCTATAGTGAAATTCATCTTTTCCTTAACTTCATAATCTCCATCAAAAGATTTATCTTTAATATAAACTTCAATAATATATTCTCCACATTTTGAAGGTTTCCATAAATAATTATTTTCCTTGCTATACTTACTGGTTTGGCTTTCATTGCCATCTATAACAAATCTATATAATAATTCTTTTCCTCCAGATGCCATAGCTTTTAAATTTATAGCTGTATCTATAACTTGAGGAGAACTTAAATCACTGGTGAAACTAAGAAGTTTAACAGGCTTATAGGGAGCAACTTTATAATGAATAATAGCCCTATCATCATAATTTTTAGGAGAGTACATATCCTTAGCTAAACATAAAAGCTTATAATCACCTTTTTTATTTTCACTAAAATTAACTAATCTTTTGGTAGAATAATCTTGAATACAAGTAGCTTCTCCATATTCATCTATTTTAACAAATTTATATAGTATAACCCTTCTTTCATCAAAATTAGCTTCCACTTCAAAAATAAGTTCACTGTCCACTAAAAGATCTGTAGATACACATTTAAAATTAGTTATTTCTAATGAAGAAATAGGAAAAACTTCAAACTTTATAGCTCTAAAATCATCAAACAAATTTTCTGATTGTATAGTTTTACACTCAACTAAAAATTCCATTTCTCCTTGATGTTTTGGAATATAGCTTAAAGTATTTTCCGTTGAGTAATCTGTTAATAGTGTCCATCTGGAATTTTCTTTAATCCAATATCTATACATTATAGATGGTAAATTTCCCTCTACAGTTAAATTAATTTTTTCTCCAATCCTAACTTCATCTTTATCTAAGTATATTGACGTTATTAAATTTTCTTCACATTTTCCAATTATATAATCTATTTTAGACATAAAATCAAAGGATTTCTTACTTCCTTCTTTTTTAGCTTGTACCATTATTATATATTTACCATCATCCTTAGGTTTCCATTTCACAAAGCTATCCACATTAAAATCTTTAATAGTCTCCCAAGTTCCATCGCTACCTATTAAAAATTTATATGACAAATTTTGATCCACTTCATTCTCAATGCTAATAGTTATTTCTGTACCTTTTTCTTGAGGACTCTGTATATCTGTAATAATATTCATTTCATTCATTTATTACTCATTCCTCCCCAGTATATATATCCTATTTTATTATACTATAGTTCCAAAATATAGAAAAGTATAAATTATCAATCAACTCCCAATAATAAAATAAATCAATGCTTTTAATAATAATTATAAATATTTTTTTAAAAGGAGTTGTAAAAATGGCTAAAGATAAAAAAGATTTATATGACCCAGACTATACATATAAAAAGTCGGATATATCCATACAAAACTTTAAAGATTCTTACCCTATAATAGAACGTACAAATAATGGATTAATTTTCCCTGAAGGAATAAAACCAGATATGGATACAGAGCAATTGAAAAATCGAAATTAATAATAAAAAATGAAGGACTATGTGTATTTCTCAATAGAAAGTGAAAAATTTTAAATTACTGTAACGGCGAACACAAATTTATTCTCACTAACAAAATCACGGGGACGGTTCATTACAAATTATAAAATCAAATTTATTAAAAAGAATGAACTATTCCTTAGTAAAAAAGAACTGACAAACATTGTTCGCCGCTACAAAAACTAGTAATTGCATTGGTAGATGTAAAATCCATTTTAAAAATTATTTTTCTAAAAAATAATTTTGCCCTCAACTGTTAATTTATAAATCCCCCAAAAATAAAAAATGGCGAACACTGTTCGCCGCTACAAAAAAATTATTTAAAATTGTCCATAGTCAATTTTCCATTGACTATGTTATTCTTTTATTAATTTTACTAAGTTCTTATAAAGCCTCTCATCATCTTCATCTTTACGTTTTTTAGGGTTTGAAGTTTTGCCTCCTCCTCTTCTTACTTTAGATGAGATATGACGTTCAAAGAGAAGCTTATCTATATTTTCATTAGTATAGATATATCCTTTTGGATTTATGGCATAGGCACCTTTTCCTAGTACCATAGCTGCAACTCCGTAGTCTTGAGTTACTATTATGTCTTTTTCTTTAGTATCATTGGCTATTTTCATGTCTACACTTTGAAATCCACTATCCATGTATTTAACTTCTCCGTAGTCTGGGTAAATTACATGGTTTAGATCACAATAAAATATCAATTCTTTATTAAACTTTTCAGCTACTTCTTCAATTATATGTTTTGCTGGACATGCATCTGCGTCTACTAAAATTCTCATTGTTTATTTCCTCTAACTTCTTATCTAATTCTTCTTTTCTTTTTTCATATCCTGCCTTACCAAGTAAAGCAAACATATTTTTCTTATAGTTTTCAACTCCATCCTGATTAAAAGGGTTTATTCCTAGAAGATATCCACTTATGGCACACGCCTTTTCAAAAAAGTATATCATATATCCTAAATGATATGGAGATAATTCCTTTATACTTATTCTTATATTAGGTACTCCTCCCTCATTATGAGCTAATTCAGTACCTTCCATTGCTCTTTTGTTTACATAGTCTATAGACTTTCCACTCAAAAAATTTAGCTCATCTATATTTTTATCATCTTCAAACATAATAAGCTCCTTCTTAGGAGTTTCTATATTTATTGTAGTCTCAAAAAAGATTCTAAGACCATCTTGAATATACTGACCCATTGAGTGAAGATCTGTAGAAAAGTTTACACTAGCTGGAAAAATTCCTCTACGATTTTTTCCATGACTCTCTGCAAATAATTGTTTCCACCATTCATTAAAATACATAAGGCTAGGTTCATAATTTGCTATTATTTCTATTGGTTTTGCTTTCATGTACAATAAATGCCTTGCAGCTGCATACCTATAGCAATGATTTTCTTTCATATCCATTACTTTATATTCTTCTCTTGCGTCTCCTGCACCTTTTAAAAGCATTTTAATATCTATCCCTGCTACATTTATAGGAAGTAATCCTACTGAAGTAAGAACTGAATATCTTCCTCCAATATCATTTGGAATAGTAAAACTTTCATATCCTTCATCTTCACAAAGCTTTCTCATAGCTCCACTTTCTTTATCGGTGGTTACAAAAATTCTTTCTTTTGCTTCTTCTTTGCCATACCTCTCTTCTAAAACTTTTCTAAAAAATCTAAAAGCAATGGCTGGTTCAGTAGTTGTACCTGATTTTGATATGACATTTATTGAAAAATCCACATCCTCTACCATGTCTAATATCTCTGACAAATAAGTAGAGCTTATATTATTTCCTGCAAAATAAATTTTAGGACCTTTTCTTTTTTCCTTAGACAAACTATTATAAAATCTATGACTTAAAGCTTCTATCACCGCTCTAGCCCCTAAATATGATCCACCTATACCAATTACTATAAATACATCAGAATTATTTTTTATTTTTTCTGTTGTTTTTTCAATTTTATCTATTTCATATTTATCATAATTTATAGGTAAATCTAACCATCCTAAATATTCATTTCCTAATCCTGTTTTTTTCTCTAACATTTCATGAGCTTCTTCTACCATTGGAGAAAAATTTATTATTTCATCCTCAGTTAAATAAGGTGAGCACTTCGACAAATCTAAGCATAATTCATCGGCCATTATATAATACCTCCGTATAAAATAATAAATGCTAAATTTATACTTAGCATTTATTAATAATTTATACAAAAATCCTATTGGTTATACTATAAAATTCTTAAAAATGAGTATATACTAGGATTTTTACTAATACAATTTCTATATAAACCATTCTAATTTTTACATAGTTTAATTTTATTATACTTTATTATTATTAAAATAGCCTTAAAATCCCTTTTGATTAGCATTAATTTTCAATTTTAAATTCACTTAAATAAATATAATTTACCTCCAAGCTCAATATGTATCAAATGCACATTTATTCAAATATTTAAGCTTCAAATTTTAAAAATTAATAAAGCCCAGAAAAATATTGTCTAATTACTAAGTAAAATCACTTTCATACAATGCTCTGTAACCTCCACTTAATTTCATTAATTCATCATGAGTACCTTTTTCTACAATTTCCCCATGTTTCATTAAATAAATTTTATCCATATTAGTTATAGTTGAAAGTCTATGAGCAATAGTTATTATAGTACAATCTCCATACTCTTTTAATATATTTTCAATAATTAAAGATGTAGTTTCATTATCTAAGGCTGAAATAAATTCATCTAAAAGTAAAATTTTAGGATTTCTAATTAATGCTCTTGCTATGCCAATCCTCTGTTTTTCTCCCCCTGAAAGACTTGTACCATTTTCTCCAACTTTAGTTTTAAGCCCTTCTGGGAAACTTTCTATAATATGACTTAGTTGTGCAATTTCTATAACTTTTAAAAGTTCTTCATTAGTAGCACTAGGATTTGAAAATAATATATTATTTTCAATAGTATCATCAAATAGGAAGGTATCTTGGAATACAACTGCTATACTATCTCTTATATATGATATATTTGAATCCTCAACTAATAAATTGTTTATTTTAACTTCTCCTACACTTGTCTCATAAAATCCTAATATCAATTTAAAAATTGTGCTTTTACCTGCACCACTTGCCCCTACAATTGCTATTTTTTCACCACTGTTAATTTGAAGATTTAAATTCTTAATTACAGGTACATCGTCTTTATAAGAAAAACTCACATTTTCGAAAGAAATTTCTCCTAATCTTATATCTTTATTCTTAGGAGTTTTTTTCTTATAAAAACTTACAGGTTCATTAAATATATCATTTATTTTCTTCATTGAAACCCAGGTTTTCTGCATTTCTTGATATAGTGATATAATCTCTACCAATGGATCTATAAGGAGTCCATTATACATCATAAAAGCTGATAATCCTCCTATTGTAATCTCTTCTTTAATTACCAAAACTCCGCCTAGTACCGTTATAAGAGCTATAACTCCCATAAACATTATACTGTTAATTGATTGAATAAATGCAGCAAATCTCTGTTCTTTTCTAACATCTTTATTAGCATCCTTACTTTTATTGCTTATTTTATCTAACATATTCTCTTGCTTACAGTTTACTTGAACTTCTCTCATTCCTCTTAATCCTTCTTGATAAGCAAACCATAGTTTAGAAAGAGAATTTCTACTCTTCTCAGAATAAGTTCTAAACTTTCCACCAACTTTTGAAGCAAATATAGAAGTAACTATTCCTAAAGGAATTACAAATAAGGTAAGTTTCCAACTTATATTAAGCATAAAATAAAGTCCCATACCAAAAGTAACTAAAGACTTAGATAAAAAAGTTATAGGTTTTAAAAAGCCTTGTACAGTAACCTGAGTGTCTTGTACAAGTCTTACCATTACATCTCCTGAATTATTCATATCATAAAAGCTTTGTGGTAAATATGATAAATGTTTAAACACTTCACATCTTATGATATGCCCAAGCTTTGTTTCTACATAAATATTTAAATAACTTAATAGGTTATAAGCTAAGCTCCATAAAATTTGAAGTGCAAAATAAATTCCTCCAACTTTTATAAGCTTTGATATGCCTCCAGGTAATACACTAGTAGCTATATCTACCATTTCATTAAGTAGTTTTATAGGATATGTAGCTAGAAAACTAACTAAAATAATATCTATAGCAATAACTATAAGTAGATACCAATTTTTAAGAAAAAAGTATAAGATTTTTTTACTATCTTTTTTCTTTCTCATATTCTCCCCCTCTTCCATTAATCACTGAAATAAATTGAAAATCTATTTGAAGAAGTTAATTTTTCCTTTAACTGCATATTATATCAAGTTTATTTTTCTATATATTAACAATTTATCTAACATATATATTCTGTATTTTTCTTTATAATCCTTCAAAATTCGTCAACATATTATAATATAATTAGTCAGCATTTAATTTAGGAGATATTATGAGATTATACATAACTCATCATGGCAAACAAAATGGAATACAAAAAAAAGGATACAAGGTTGTAAGAAGTTTGGTTTAACTGACAAAAATATAAATAATGCTAAAAAATTTGGGAAAGCCTTAGAAAATACAGAATTCTCAAAAGCTTATAGCATTCCTTTAGGGAGAACAATAGATATTTCAAATCATATACTTGGGGATAAAAATATAGAAATTGTTACTGTAGATTATTTAAAAGAAATAAATTTAGGTGCATGAAGCGGTATGCTTAGTAGTGACATCCAAAAAATATCCCAGTAAATATAGTAATTTTTGTAATAATTTCAATGAATATACACCTGTGAATGGTGAAACCTTATCTCAAATCCTGGAAAAAGTTTGGACAGGTTTAGGAGAGATAATAACTAATGAAGATGGTAATGTACTTATTGTAACTCACAGTTTAGTAATAAAATGTATATTAGCAAACCTAAAAAATCTTCCAATAAAAAAATCTATAGAATCCACCGTATATACACCATACTTGTTTAACCATAATTGAAATTAGAAATAGAAAATTTAAATTTCTTAAAGAAGCTTACATATGTGATCTTGGTTAATTAAAGATCTTATTCAATTTACAAATTGTATGGCGGACGCTGTTCACCACTACAGCAATTAGTTATAAATTTCTCAGTGGCAATTGAGAAATATCCACAATTGTCACCGAGAAAATTAATGGTAGTATGTCTATTCTACAATAAACTTATTTGTTTCTTTTTTCATGTCATTTGTCATGGAAGCTAACTCTTGTGCTGAGCTTGCTACTTCTTCTGAAGATGCATTCATCTCTTCAGTTATAGCTGCAATTTCTTCTGCTGATGCAGAAACTTCTTGTGAAACTGAAGATGCATTTTGTACTTTATCTAAGATTAATTCTTTATCATCTACAATTTTTCTGCCTATGTCCATGCTTCTAGTTATCTTTGGTTTAATATCTTCAACTGCCTCTGTAATCTTATCAAAGGATACCATGGCTTCATCTATAGTACTTCTTTGTGTTATTAATTCTTTTTGAAGCCCAGAGGTTGTATTAACCATCATATTAGTTTGGTTAAATATAATATTTAAAAGTTCAGTTATGTTTGCTGATGACACTTTACTTTGTTCTGCTAGTTTTCTTATCTCATCAGATACAACTGCAAAACCTTTTCCCACTTCTCCTGCTCTAGCAGCTTCTATTGCAGCATTTAATGCTAATAAATTAGTTTGTTCCGCTATTCCATTAATTACTGATGTAATTTCATTTATTTTATTTACATTTGTTTCTACTAAATTTACTTTATCCATAAGTTCACTAAAGGATGCGTTTACATTGTTTGAAGATATAACAACACTTTCCATTTCTGTATTACTATTTTTAGAAAGCATTTGTATTTCTTTAGTGCTATCTTCTATTTCTTTAAGCCCCTTAATATTTTCTTCTATTTGACTATTAAATTCATCAAGTTTTTCTACAATTTCAGCAATATCTGCAGATTGATTTTCTGTTCCTTTAGATACATCTTGAACAGAAACTGCTACTGTATCAGATGAACTTGCCATTTCTTCTGATAAACTTGCTAGATTTCCTGAATACACATCAATTTGATCTGCTTTTTCTTTTATACTTTTTATAATGGCTCCAACGGAATGTTGCATTTTTTCCATAGCTTGTCCCATCTCACCAAATTCATCGTCTCTTTTTATAACATCCTTTGGAACTTCAATTGTCATATCTCCATTTGCAATGTTATTTAAATGCTGTACTGAAATTTTCATAGCTTTACTCATTTTTCTAACTTGCAGTAATATTAAAACTGCACTTAACCCTATACAAATTACAGAAAATAAGATTACCATATATTTTATGGTACTAACTTCTTTTAACACTTCTTCTTCAGAAATTCTTATTGCTGCAGACCATCCTATATCTCCTACAGGCGCATAAGCTAAAAAATATTTTTTACCATCTAGTTTATAATTTTCAGAACCTGATTCCCCACTTATCATTTTTTCAACGCATTTTCCTAGTTCTAAAAATCTTGCATCTTTTTTAGCTTCTTCAATAGGATTGAGCTTTGCTATATATTCTTCATTCTCATGAGCAATTACAAGTCCTGTATCATCTACCATAAAAGCTTTACCTGTTTCTCCAATATCAATTTCAGAAACTTCTTTACTAAAAACAACTGATTCTGTAATTCCTACAACAACTCCAATAATATTACCTGTACCTCTTGCTTTTATAGGAGAACAGTAAGCCACTACAGTAGCTCCATTATTTATTGCATTAATACTTTTCATAGCTGAACTTACTGTCGATTCGCCTTTTAAAGCATTTTTAAAATATGCTCTTTCAGATATATTAGCTTTACCGTCATTAAGGGTTAATTCTCCCTTTAAATCAGCTATTCCTATGTGCATAAAACCTTCTGATGCATTATTATCCTTTAAAAGTTTTACTCTTTCATTAATGCTTATTTTGGGATCTGAAATCTGTTCATCTGCTGCTAAACTTTCAAGAACCTTTTTTCTAATGTTCAATTTTTCATTCACCATAGATGAAAGTAATTTTGCAGTTTCTGGCAAGGTAGCATTTGCCATGGAGTTGAGCGCCTTAGTAGAAATTGTAATGGATATTAACGCTAATGATGAGCAGCTAATAAGGGACAATATTATAAAGATAGTTATTAACTTAGCTCCAACACTTTTAAAATTAAATTTAATTTTATTAGTGATTTTCCTCATTTTAAGATTTCTCATTGTAAATTTATACTTCCTTTCAGTTACTTTATTATTTATAAATCAAATACTACATTGTTTATAAATATATTTTTATAATTTTATTTAATGTGATATTTTAAAATCAGTAAGTAAATTGCACTATTTCTAATAAATATAACAGTAACATATATGATTATTTATTAAGAATTTTACTATCCTAATAATTTAAAATTCGTCAATAATCTATTAATCTTTATATTTTTCAGGAAAAAACACTAAATTTAGGTTATTTTCTTACTTTAATGTTAATTAATTCAAGTAAAAATTATTTTGGTTTCCTTTTTAACCACTTTTAAAAGTTTTAATTGTGCTGTGATATAATTGAGTTAATATTTTAGTTTAGGAGGAATATTATGAGATTATATATAACTCGCCATGGGCAAACAAAATGGAATACTGAAAAAAGAATGCAGGGTTTTAAGAATTCTGATTTAACTGAGAAAGGTATAAATAATGCTAAAAAACTTGGAAAAGCCTTAGAAAACATAGAATTTTCAAGAGTTTACAGCAGTCCTTTAGGGAGAACAATGGATACTTCTAAATATATACTTGGTGATAGAAATATAGAAATTGTCACTGCAGATTATTTAAAAGAAATAAATCTAGGTACCTGGGGGGGTATGCTTAGTAGTGATATTGAAGAAAAATATCCTATTGAATATGATAATTTTTGGAATAATCCTGATGACTATACTCCTGTAGATGGTGAAACTTTTCACCAAGTTATGGAAAGAGCTTGGACAGGCTTAGAAGAAATAATAAATAATGAAGATGGCAATGTACTTATCGTAACTCACACAGTAGTAATAAAATGTCTACTAGCCAAGCTAAAAAATCTTCCAATAAAAAATTTATGGGATCCACCATACATATACGATACTTGCCTAACCATATTAGAGGTTGAAAATGGAGAAATCAAATTTCTTAAAGAAGCTGACATATGTCACTTGGATTAATTCACAATTCATAATTATATAAAATTCTGTAGCGGCGAACAGTGTTCGCCATTTATTATTGCCTAATATTAAATTATGAGAAAAACAAAAACTGTCTTATTTCTCAGGAAATATTATATTTTTTTGTAGATATTTTTAGATTTTTCTTTATATTCTAAAGTATAAATATGATATAATTATATAAATATTGTAAATTTAGATAATATGTAGAAATTAATAATATACTGTATTAACTTGTATATTAATTTAATATAAGGGGTATGAGGTAAGTAATATGAGCAACTTTAAAGATTTAAAAGAATATACTTTAGAAGAAAAACAAAAATTATTTTTAGCTAAATATGGAGATAAATTTAAGTTTCATGGTAAAAAAAGCAAGATAATTGACAGAATAATAAGCTTGAACAAAAATACAAAGCCTAATCCTGAAAAACTAGCAGTTATAGAAGGAATTTGGGCTTTAAATTTAGCACTTAAATATAATATACCTATAAAATACTTTGCAATATGTTTAGAAAAAATTCACTCTCCAGAGTCTCAAAAGTTAATTGATGATTACGCTCATTTAGCTGAGGAATGCTGTATACTTTCTGAAAAAGTTTTTAATAGTATTAGTGAAAAGGAGAACTCTCAAGGAGTTATGGCTGTATGTTATTTACAAAATAAAACTTTAGACGATATATTTGTCACCAACAATTCAATAATTTTAATACTAGATGGTCTTGAAATACCTGGCAACGTCGGTACTATTATTAGATCTGCTGATGCTACTGACATAGATGCCATTATTATAAATAATAGAAAAACTAGATTAAACCATCCTAAATTAATAAGGAGCAGTATGGGATCTTGCTTTAAGGTTCCTATTGTGGAGTCCAATTTTGATGAAATAAAAAAATGGTTATCTAAAAAGAACTTTAAAACTATAATTACAGACACAGAAGCATCTACAAATTACTACGACTTAAATTATAAAGGACGGGTAGCCATAATAATGGGAAGTGAAAAATACGGTGTGTCAAAAGATTGGTACAACATGGATTATATTGGGGTTTCTATTCCAATGTTAGGTGACTGCGACTCTTTAAATGTAGGGGTTGCCTCAACTATAATATTATATGAAGCATCACTAAAAAACAAAGGAATGATTAAAAATAGAAGCTAAACCTTAGTTAATTCTTAATTAACGGCGAACAGTGTTCGCCATGGATTGACTAATATTAAATTATAAATAAAATAAAAACCTGGAGAACACTGTTCTCCCCTACAATGAGAAATTCATAATTGTGGGGATTTCTTAAGATTTTCTTTCCACCCCTGGGGTCTGTAACATAGTTATAAACTTTAACCAAAATAAAAAAACAGTTACAAAACCTAAATTTATAGCTATTTTTTATACAGTCCCCTGGGGTGCAGTAGGATATGGTGGTACATCTGCGGTATTGAACAATATTTGAGTTGTGCTAGTTATCTACGTAATATTGATACAATGTCACTGGTTTTACCTCCGAACTATACTGCACCCCAGGGGAATCCTAACGGACTTCGCGCTGCTTTCCAGGAGTGAAAAAAACTAGCAACATAAAGTTGCTAGTCAAAAATCTATTCAAAAAAATTATTTTTCTCTAAAAATAATTTCCTCCTTAATTGTCAATTATCCCTTTCCAATTTTCCATTGATAGTCACCCATCTTACCAATATAGTTATCACTGCTAATATTAGGAATATAGGCAGTGTTTTACTATTTAATAAACCAATATTTAAAATATTTCTAAATAAGTATACTGATACATAAAAGCCTATAGCTACAGTTGAAAATAAAAATAGTCTTAATTTATTAAATGGTAGACATGCCTTTAATACACCAGTTATGCTTACCAAGCCAACAATATAATACATTAATGTAACTTTATCTAATTCAGAAAAATTCTGATTTGATGCCAATAAATAAATTGCAATAACGTTTATAACAATTAAAATGGCATTTGGCAATGCAGTTTTTATAACAGTATTTAAAAATTTTCCTTTTATTTTTTTCTTATCAGGTTCAAAGGATAAAAAGAAAGAAGGATATCCCTCAATTATCAAATCAATTAAAGTAATTTGTATAGGGATAAAAGGAAATGCAGTGATAGTAACAACATTTAAAATACATAGTATTAAGGAATAAAGTGTTTTAATAAAGAAAATAGATGCCACTTTTGTAATATTATTAACAACACGTCTTCCTTCTGCAAGTACATCTGGTAAAGTGGAAAAATCAGAATCTAACAATACAAGCTGAGAAACTTGCTTTGCTGCATCATTTCCTTCAGCCATGGCAATACTGCAATCTGCTTCTCTTAATGCCAATACATCATTTACTCCATCTCCTGTCATAGCTACTGTATGACCATTTTCTTTCAGTGCTTTTACAAGTAATTGTTTCTGTTCTGGACTTACCCTTCCAAAAATACTGTATTTATCAACTGCTTTTTTAATTTTTTCTTCATCTTCTACTTTGGATAAATCAATATATGAACCGTAATCTTCCAATCCAGCTTTTCTGGCAATATTAGAAACTGTCACTGGATTATCTCCTGAAATAACCTTTACTTTAACACCTTCATCTTTGAAAAAATCTAAAGTTTCTTTTGCATTTTTTCTAATAGGATCCTCCAGTTCAATTGCTGCAATAGCTGTAATACTAGGAAGCTCTTCTTCTTTTACAGTTTCCTTTGTATAACCTACTAGCAAAATTCTTTTTCCCATCTGTTGTGCTTCTACAACTGTTTTAGGTAAAGTATCACCTTTTAATAATATCTCTGGAGCTCCTAAAACAATAGTACCAAATTCCTCGAAAGTAACTGCACCCCATTTTCGTTTAGATGAGAAAGCCACTTTAGAAACTTCTATGTAATTATGATTACTTGAAAAATGTTCCCTTAAAGCTGTCATAGTTGCATTATTGTCATCTGTTACATTTAAATAAGCTCCCATTATTTCTTCTATTGAAACAGATAATATGTCTTCATCTAATATATTTACTTTAGAAACAGTCATCTTTCCTTCTGTGATAGTTCCTGTTTTATCCAAACAAAGAGTATCTACATGAGCTAAGGTTTCAATACAAAACATTTCTTGAACTAATATCCTCTTCTTAGATAATTTAATAACACCAGTAGCAAGAGAAATACTAATTAATAGCACCAATCCTTTTGGCAACATACCAAGTAGTGCTGCAGAAGTTGATACAACAGATACCTGCATTGTATCATCTCTCATAAAATAAGCTTCTAAGAATAAAACAACTCCTAATAATAAAATAAAATAACTCGTAAACTTAGTAACTTTTTTCATAGATCTCATTAATTCTGAGTTTACTTGTTTATGTTTTTTAGCTCCTTCAGCTAATTGAGCTGAAAAATTCTCTTCTCCTACATGTTCTACTCGAGCATAACATTTTCCACTTACTACAAAGCTCCCTGAAAAAAGCATATCTCCAGATTTTTTTATAATAGAATCAGATTCTCCTGTAAGTAGTGATTCATTAACTTCAATTTCACCATGAACAACAATAGAATCTGCTGCTATTTGGCTTCCCATATCAAGCATTATGATATCATCTTGAACCAAATCTTCCACTAAAATTTCATCTTGTTTTCCACTACGAATAACTTTTGCCTTTAAAGCTGAAATTAGTGATAACTTTTCAACCAAATTTTTAGCATGAATTTCTTGTAAAATTCCTATACACATATTTATAATTATAATTAATAAATATGCCATATTTTTATATGCACCTACTAAAGCCAAACAAATACCTATTAAGAAATTTAATAAATTAAATAATGTAAATACATTTTCTTTGATAATTTCTCCATTAGTTTTTGTAACTTTCTTAGGTGCAACATTTAAAAGTCCCTTTTCCTTTTGAATAGCCACTTCTTTTTCTGTTAATCCTTCTTTATAAGAAGCTGTTATTCTCATTGTGTTTTTCTCCATTATATCCTCCAAAACATTCTTATCTAAAAGTGTAATAGAATTTTTTATATAATGATACAGTATACACTAAAAATAAATCCTCTACTATCGTAATAAATATTTTAATTGTTAAATATATTTAACTTTTATATAATCCACAGCTCATATTGTGTATATACTGACAAAGTTAAAATCTGCCCCGTAGCGGCGAACAGTGTTCGCCACATATTATTTCCCTAATACTAAATTGTAGCCAAAATCAAAACTGGAGAACACTGTTCTCCCCTACAATACAATGAAAAATTCATAATTGTAGAGATTTCTTAAGATTTTCTTTTCACCCTTGGGGTTTGTAACAAAACTATAAATTTTAGCCAAAATAAAAAAACAACTACAAAATCTAAATCTATAGCTGTTTTCTATACAGTCCCATGGGGTGCAGTAGGGGATGGTGGTACATCTGCGGTATTGAACAATATTTGAGTTGTGCTAGTTATCTCCGTAATATTGATACAATGTCACTGGTTTTAGCTCCGAATTATACTGCACCCCAGGGTAACCCTTACGGGCTTCGTGCTGCTTTCCAGGGGTGGAAAATAAAAACTAGCAACATAAAGTTGCTAGTTAAAAAATCCACCTCTCAATTATCAATTCTCCATCGATGATTGTCTAATATTATATTTAAATTCCTCGTTATTAGCTTTAATCATAATGACCAAAGGTTTATTATCATTTTCCACATTTTTAGGTACTAATGCTATAAAATGAAGCATTCCATTTGATGATGGTCCTATTGGTGTGATATTAGTATAAGTAAAATCTGATCCATCATCATATTCTATTGATGAATTTACACCATATTCATATTTATTATTATGAAGAACTTTTACTTCTAAAAATTCTTCTGCCATTTTTTCCTCTGATAGAAGACTTTTCACTTCTATAACAGAATCTAAAAGTATTTCTTTCTCATCTTTAGACTCATAAAAGGTATAAAGTCCTTTTGGATTTGATGGACTTATTGTTTTTCCAAAATTAATATCATTAATTGTAAATTCACAATAGTCATTTAAAGTAATTGTTTCACCCTTTTGAATTTCTTTTATCTTAGGACTTTCCTCTTTTTTAATGTTATTATTAATTTCTGATACTTGGTTATTTTTTTCAGTTTCCAAATTTTCTTCATGTGAACAGCCACTAACTGAAAAAATTAATGTAATAATAAGTAATATGCTTGCTATCTTTTTCATATGTCTCTCCTTTATTGCTAATATTCCATTCTTAATAATATCAAAACATATACTATTAAACAACATGTATATTTCTACATAAAGCTGTTAGTAAATTTATGATAAATAATTAATTGATTACTTCTATTCCATTTTTAGCTGCTATACTTACAAGATCTACTCCAGTTAAGTTGCCAGTATTAAATTTTATACACCAGCTAAGAAATTCATCATACTCTATTTGTTTTGGTAACTCTTCGAAAATTTTACTATCAAAACATACTAAATACTCTCTTGTATTTCTTCTAGTTTCTTCACTTTTCTTATTTTTAATTTTAATTCCTCTTTTATTATTTTCTTTTATCTTTAAGCTATACTCTTTATAAACTTCAGGATAATAATCTTTTATATATGTTAAATGACTTTTTACCAATCTATGCAAATTTGCTTTACTTGTTTTGTATATAAGTGATAATTTATAATAACTGCCGTATATCACATAGTCTTTTGCTATTATTACTGCTATTTCCTTATAATTTTTGCTTAACTCTATCTTTAATTTTAAGTATTTTCCCATTTCCAAATTCCCCAATCTAAATATAATTAACGTGTTTCCTGTACTGATGATATTGTTGTATTAATACTTGTATTCACTATATTTCTAGTATCTTTATATTTTTTTTTCATTGTTGAGTTAAATGGTATAGTATCTATGTCCAAACTTTCATTTAGCTCCCTTAACTTCTTCTCTATTATTAAGTTATTTATATCAAGATTTCTTTTTAATATCTCAATTTCATCATTTCTTTTTTTATAAGCACATTTTATTTTTTCATAAGCTATATAAACTGCCCCAAATATAACTGCAACGCTTAAAGAAAACAAAATCAGTATTGTTTTCATTTCCACTCCCCCTCATGGACTTCACATATATAGGATGTAAATTCATTGTAATACAGGTACTGTAACAAGAATCTTAAGAACTTATCTCATTTCACTTAAAACATTTGTTTTAAATAATTTGATTAATGATTTTTTCTCATTATTGAATTAAGTTCAAACTTTCATCCTTTAATG
This sequence comes from Clostridium faecium, assembly GCF_014836835.1. Classification (GTDB taxonomy): domain Bacteria; phylum Bacillota; class Clostridia; order Clostridiales; family Clostridiaceae; genus Clostridium_J; species Clostridium_J faecium. Next base: position 79,797 of record NZ_JACSQB010000079.1, read on the forward strand.
AAGTTGTTGCTAAGTATAGTGAAAACTCTAGTCAATTTTGATGACTAGAGTTTTTATTTATTTCACATTTATGCTTCAAGAATAAGTATACCATTTAAATGTAATATTCTATCTTTTAATTTTTAACTTCAAACTCTTCTACATCATTAAACATTATTATTTTTTAATTTTGAAAATATATCAAAATTTAACAAAAAGAATAATTTTTTATAAATAAATTATATTGTATTTAAACATATATAATCAATACTGAAAAATGTCTAAAGAGTAAGCATAGGCCCCATTGGAGCCTTACCGTAATAGCACACAAGAGCTTATTAAAGTCATTTTTTCTATTGAAAATTGACGATTAAAAGTCAACAATTATAGATATTTTTCAACAATAACTGATAATTTACAATTTGTTGTTTTTTTAATTACAAATTAATTTCTTAAAATAAAAACAGGTTATACATAAATTATGTATAACCTGCTTTTTTTGCTTTTACCACGGATTAGGATCTGTATCTACACACACCATAATCGATTTATAGTGCAAATCCTTATCGGTACTTTTTAATTCTTGTGCAAATACAGTACCATAGAGTGTATTAACAGCTAATAATCCCATTAATGTTAACATACCAATTCTTTTTCTCATTTTTAACTCCTCCATAAATTATTATCTTAATAACTTATTTATAATTAAAATAATAATTTTAATATTGTTTAAAAATATATATAATCAAATGCCCTTATATATATTTGCCCTAGTTCAGTTCTTTTATCATAATTTTTATTTTTTTCATTTATAATTTTTAGTATTTCTAAATTTTTATTTATATCATTTTTTTCTTCAAAATAATCAAACATTTTATTCATTGTATCTAATATTATGCCATTATTACTTATTAAAAATGCCTTATCTAATGTTTTTTCAAAATAATTAAACATTTCATCTTCATCAAATTTCATATAAATAGTAAAAGCCTCATGAAAAATTTGTGCTGCTCTCTCATCATCCATATTATTATCACTACCAATTTGCATGGCCATATCGACATAAAACTTAGCTCTTCCATAATCCTTTAATAACAAATAATGATGTGCTAAACTGTTATGTGCAATTACTATACTTTCAGTATATTTCATTTTTTTACTTAGCTCTAAAGCTTCATGTATTTTTATTCCCGCAAGTTTATAATCTCCAATTTGTCTATAAAGTTTTCCTTCTAAAAGTGTTACATCACTAAGTTCATATCCAGTAAGTTCAAATTCTGATTTAAGCTTACTTATATAATCTAACCCTTCTTTGCTATTATTCAACTTTTTACAACTTAAAGCTATATTAAAATATATTCTTTTTCTATATGTCCTATTATCTATTTTATTATTTCTCATATATTCTAATATATATTCACCTAGATGTATTATACTGGAATCTTTATTTAATTTTATATATATTTTCATTTTAGTAAGTAATGATTCAACATACTGTATATTATTTTGTTTTATTGATGATAAATCCAATTTTTTTAATATATAAATTTCAGCAATTTCATAGCAAAAATTATTGTAATAAAAGTCTATCACAACTTCAAAAAAATCATACATTACCTCTTCTGGCATTTTATATAAACTAATCATATTTTCAATGTTTGTAACTCTTGATTTAAACTGTTTTATTGATTCATTCTTATGTTCATTCAGCTCTTTTATTCTATTTTTAACAATTATTACAGCTTGTTCTTCTTCACTTAAAAGCAGTTCTTCTGCAGTTATATGTGGCAGTCCATATGCTCCATCATCTATTATTCTGTTTAAGTTATTTGCAATAACATTAGCTGCATTAACACTTAATGATTCTCTTTTATTTTCAATTGCACTAATAAAATTTCGGCTTATGCTTTTGCTTGAGAGTTCTTTTTGTGCTACCCGTAGCATTATCCTTAGTTTTTTTATTTTATCTCCTGGATGTACAATTTCATTCTCAAAATACACTATAACTCTCCTCCTTTTTTGGAAGAAACCTAAAATTCACTATACAATCTTATATTTTTTTAAATAATATTTTTTTACCCCTTATATAACCTGCATAAAAATTACTGAAATAAAATACCTTCTCTTTGCTTGCTATTAATTCTACTAAAGCTTATGCAAATATATCTATAATATATCTAATTCATTGCATATATTGCATATACTATAATTAATTCTACATTAAAGGTCATAATCCTTTATTTATCAATTGTATATAAATCTAAAAAAACTTATTTTTATATTTAAATAAATATGACTCATTACAAAATGAAATTAACCCAAAAATAATCCATAGCGGATCATTCTCAAGTTATGATTTAATCATGAAAGAAAATCTAAACAAAGAATAGTCCACTACGGACTGTAGAAATAAATATTTGAATTTTATTTGCTTATTTTAAGCTTGATTATCTGTTCTCAATCTTATGGGTCTTAACTACTGTATTTAAGCCATTTGCTATTTTTATAATATAATTAAAAGTATTGAATTTAAATAGTTTTATTAAAATAAATAGTTTTATTAAAATTTTATCAACTATTTTATAAACTTTAAGAAATCTATAAAAAACTCCACATAATTCCTGAAATTTCAATAGGTTATGCGGAGTTTTATTTTCTTTGAAGTTATTCATCTTACTGTTCCTTTTATACCAATAATTGTTTTTACATATTTAAAAAGTATCTTATTAAAATTAATCTATTATGTCTTTTTTTAAATTTAAAATTATTTTCAGTAAAATAATTTTAACTTCTTCCTTTTAGTCAAACTCACTTTCAATTTCAAGTACTTTACCTGTATCTGCATCTATTTTTACTTCATAGATGCCTGTTTGTGTTCTTATGGTAACTTCATAAACCAATATACCATATTCTATGTCTAGTTCCACTTTTATTACTTGACCAGGTACCTCCCTTAAAGCCGCTTGAATAGCAGCTTCAGTATTAATCCTATAAGTTCTCCAATAATTATCCCATAGATTATAATAAATATTTTTCATTACACAAACCTCTTTTAAATATTCACATAATTATCTTATTCAAATATTTGGCAATATGTTACTTATAATACACATTGACAAAATCTGCTTATTGAATTCCAACTTAATTACATTGCTTATCTCCATAAATTTAGTTTAATATCACTAGTTTCTGTTCTACCTCAGAACAACCCTAACTGCCTTCCTGTTGTTCCCCAAGGGTGTTTAAATTCACAATGTACAATTATAAATTTTTTCTAAAAACAATTTCATATATAAAAAAACAGAGTGAAATGCATATAATTAAATACATTTCACTCTAATAATATCTGATTTTATATGGTTTATTTTGTTATAAAATCTATTCCCATTCTTCATTTGTTAATTTTCTTTGAGTGCAAAATGCTTTAATTTAGACATTATTTAACAGTTCGTTCCTGTTCTGTTCGGACTATTTTAGTTTGTTTTAGAATTTTTTACCCGTTCCAGTCCCAGTTCCAATAAGGTATGTTAAAATTAAATACTATATTTAGAATTAGAATTTATGTTTTTTTATGACTTTTAGATTTAATACAGATTCAGGAATGATACTGTATAATCTTTATAATATTAGAATTTTAATCACATATTTCTTGTCAAAATTCCCTTCGTTCCGTCAGTTCTTGTCATAATTAAAATTAGTCTCAATTTCTTAAGACTCCTAGTCTACAATAGACATTAGAGCTTGAATTATATTCTCTTTAGTTATATTATTAGGTATCATTTCTAAACACCTGTAAAATATAATTTTCTAACTGTACTCTACATTAGCTCCACATTTATCACAAAATTTAGATTCTATTGGCAATTTATTACCACAGTCTCTACAAAACTTAAATTGACTATCTTCGTCATCCTTGGTAGAGTCTTCCTTATTTTCTTCCTCATACTCTTTTATATTATCTTGCCCTTTCTCATTACCAGGTATTTCTAAGGTGATATTTTCAAACCTTAACTTTTTTAAATCCTTAAAGTCAATATTATATTTAAGTCCTAATTCATCAAGTTCTCCATCTAGTTCTTCACTATTTGGATACTTCCACTCCTCTTGCCTAAATCTATCATCATGGTTCCATAGCCCATTTGCATGAAGCAGTTCATGATATATAAGATACTTAACGGCTTCCCTAGAAACACTAGGAGAACTAAGTAAACTATTTACAAATATGCTATAGCTTCCATCTGATAGTTTGTAGCATATTGCAAGCCATGATTTATATACCTTTTTACTCCAGCTTATTCCATTTAAATTGGTATTAGTCAATTTAGGATATTCATCTATTATTTCAGAATACAATTCATCTAAGTCGTAGAAATCAGGTATAATATTGTACTCTTCTCTATCATCTATAGTTGTTATTTCTGCATCCTTATATTCTTTTAAAGTATCTAATACAGTTTTTTTGAAGGCATAGAAAGTTCTATATAGATTTTCTAATATTGGATTTTTATCATAGTAATCTTTAAGCCAATATTCATAAGGTTCTTCTTCATCTATTTCTTTAATCATTTTATTACTTATTAACTTTGGATCAAATTTATTTCTATGTTCAAAAGTATAGTACTCAGGCATTTTATATTCTTCTTTTATATATTGAGTAATTAACTCTATGTCCCTTATATCTGGCTTTACTTGTGAGTCCTTAAAAAGATTTGTAATTATATTATTTGAATTTAATTTTCCATCTATTATCAATTCAGTAGAATCCTCTAAAAGCTGGTAACCAAGTACTTGGTCATCATAAACTGTAATATTAACATCTATTTCATTCTCTTCATCAAAAACAGTATACCAGCCATCTGGAATAATATCTGTATTTACATCAGATATTATATTAACCTTCATAACATCATATAGTTTTTCTAGTAATTCTAGAGTATTAATATCGTCAATTATTTCTATATCCTCACCTTCTCTATCTTCATTATCTAATTCTATGGGCTCTTTCTCTTCAGCTACAGACTCATCACAATTAATGCCTTCTGTTACAAACTCTGGTTTCATCCAAAATCTTATCTTCTCCCATTTGTCATGGAAACTTATAATATAAGCATTTTCTGTACCCCCTGCTTCTAGTCCACGAAGCCCTCTACCAACCATTTGCATTAATAAAGAATCACTATTAGTCTCTCTAGTTAGAAATACAGTCTGTATATTTGGTACATCTGTGCCTTCAGTTAACATTTGGACATTTATTAAGACATCAAATTCATTTCCTTTGAAGTCTCTAATTACATTTTGAGAATCCTTACGGTTTGAAATTGCATAATCAGTTCTAATACCTGCCTCTGTAAATAATTCATTTAATTTTTTAGCATGCAGTTGGTTAATTGCAAATATTAGTGTTTTACCATATTTTTCTTTATTGTTTAAGTACTCTTGTAATATGATTTCATTTCTGCTTTGAGAATTTGCAAGCCTTCTTTTTAAATCCTCTGTCAACTCACCAAATCTATTGAAAAAATCTATTTCCTTATTTGATAAATCGAACTCTACATCTCCTTTTATTTCTGTTTGAATATATTTGTAATATGGCTTTGATAAAAAACCCGTTTTTATTAATTGACCAAGTGCTATCTCATAAATATATTTATATTTAATTTCTTCTCTTTCCCTGTCTACATACTCTTTTGCTTTAAATAACTTATTTAATTTCACTGTCTCTTGCTCACTCATTCTTATTGGTGTTGCGGTCAAACCCAATAAAACCCTATTTGGATTTATTTTATCTATTCTATCTAAAACCTTTTGATAAGATGGCATAGTTGCATGATGTGCTTCATCTATAACAACTATCAATTTTCTTTCCCCCGGTTTACCTAACATCCTTCGAATAAATCTCATACCATTTTTACTGGCCACTGAATAAATGCTGCAAATATTTATATCTTGTCTAGATGTTTGGCTCATCTTACAATGTTCTGGGCTTCCAGATATAGGCATGATATTTAAGGATTTGATGCCATAGTCTTTCAAATCTCCCAGTTGATTTGTAAATTCATGGTATGTTTGATTAATCAGTTCTTGTCTATGTACTAACCAAAGTATCCTATAGCCATTTACAACACCAGAATTTAATAACCAGCTAACAGTAGTAAAAGTCTGGATAGGCTATACTAAATAGGACAGGTTTTCTCCGAACATGATATAATAATATTAGGAGGAGAAAATCATGTCAAGAAAATATTATGAGGAAAACTTCAAGAAGCAATTAGTCAACATATATAACCAAGGTAACCATACCTATAGAGAATTGCACGAGCAATATGCAGTCTCTCCATCTACTCTGAGGCAATGGGTAATAAGATATAATAATACTAAATCATTTAGTGCCGAAGATAATAGAACTGATGAAGAAAACAGGGTAATAGAACTAGAAAAAAGAGTTAAGCAGCTTGAGATGGAAAATGATATTTTCCCTAAAGGATGGTTCCACTAAGGCAACAAATTGCCTAGTGAATCACTCAAAAGCAAGCAGCACTACTACTAGGCAAAAAGTAGACCTGATTATTTCCAATAGAGAGAAATACAGTATTAGTGCTATGTGCAAATTGTTAAAGGTCTCAAGAAGCTTAGTATACTACCATCTAAATAATAGAGAATCTAGCTATTCTCATGAAGATTCTAAAATAGAAAAACATATAATAAAAATCTTTCATAGGAGCAAAAATAACTATGGCACCAGAAAGATTAAAGTAGAGCTTGAAAAACTAGGTCATCAAGTCTCTAGAAGAAGGATAGCTAGGATTATGAAAGAAAATGCTTTAGTATCCAACTATACAGTAGTCCAATATAAGATTCATAGTCAAGGCTGTAATGAGTCTAAAGTCTCTAATATAGTTGATAGACAGTTTGATAATAGAGCCAAACTAGAGGTAGCAGTAAGCGATCTTACCTATGTCAGAGTAGGCAGTAAGTGGAACTATGTATGTACATTGATAGATTTATCTAATAGAGAAGTAATAGGCTATTCAGCTGGCCCTAACAAAGATGCTTCTCTTATAGAAAAAGCACTTTTAAGGTGTCGATATCCTCTAAAGGATATAAAGGTATTTCATTCAGATAGAGGCAAAGAGTATGACAATATAAAAGTAGATAACATTCTAGAAACCTTTGAAATAGAACGTTCCCTAAGTAGAAAAGGAAACCCCTATGATAATGCAGTAAGTGAAGCAATGAATAAAGTTTTAAAGGTAGAATTTATATATCAAAATAAATTTGAAAGCTTAGATGAGCTAGAATTACAGCTTGCAGAATATATTTACTGGTATAATCACATAAGGATTCATGGATCCTTAGGATACATATCACCAATTGAATATAGAAATAGAGCTAGCTTTAAATTAGTAGCTTAGGCAGTATTTAGAGAGTATATTCTTGTTCGGAATAAATTTGTCTAAAAAAGGGTTGCCTTTCCATGTCCACAAAATGTCTAAAAGAAAATCATATACAGATGAATTTAAAACAATTATAGCTGAACTAGTATTATCAGGAAAAACACCTAAAGAGGTAGCCAGCGAATATAGCATAAGTGAAACAGCAGTGCGTAATTGGGCTAAGAAGAAAGCGCCAATTAATGTAGTAGAAGGAGATACTACAAACCTTGAGGAAATCAATAGAATGAGAAAAGAAAATGCTAGGCTCAAGGAGGAAAATGAAATACTAAAAAAGGCTATGGCTATATTCGCAAAGAAATAAATATTGACATACTATTTGACATAATTAAAGCTAATTCTACTTTACACAGTATAGATACTATGTGTAAGGTACTTAAATATCCAAGAAGTACCTATTATGATAAGCAAAAGGAAAAACCAGAAAACAAGTGGAAATCTATTAATAAAAAGCTTCAAGAAGATATTTTAAAAATCTACAATGATAGCAATAAAATCTATGGTGCCCCTAAGATCCGAAAAGAATTAAAAGCTCTTGGATATGAGAAGATTAGTCTCAAACGAGTCCAAAGGCATATGAAAAAACTTGGCATCAGATCAATAGTGGTAAAAAAATATAGACCACAAAAAAGTAATAAAGTCTATGACAAAGGTGAAAATCTGTTAAATAGAGATTTTTCCACAACTAAGTTAAATGAAAAATGGGTAGCTGACATTACTTACATACACACCTTAAGAGATGGATGGACTTATCTAGCATCTATCTTAGATTTGCATACCAAAAAAATAGTAGGATATAGTTATTCAAAGTCCATGGATACCACATTAGTTTTAAAAGCGCTAGATAATGCCATAGTATCGCAAAAGCCTAGCGAAGGCTTAATTGTACACTCAGATAGAGGGTCGCAATATACATCAAATGAATACCGTAGAACAGTAGAATCCAAGGGATTTAAATTATCTTACAGTGCTAAGGGTTGCCCCTATGATAATGCCTGTATAGAAAGCTTTCATGCATTACTTAAGAAAGAATGTGTATATTTACATACATTTATAGATTACAAACATGCTCAAATTGAGTTATTCAAGTACATAGAGGGATTCTATAACAGAAAAAGAATCCATTCATCTATAAACTATTTGAGCCCAAATCAATATGAGCAAATATGCAGAGCAGCATAGCTTGCTTTAGATTTAAGGCCTGAGGGGATGCTAGCCACCCGTAGGGCTTGCCCTTGATAAGCCAATAAAGAAATGCTACAATGCACCCTCTCGAAGGCAATATGTATAACTTGCTTTGAGTTCTTCGCCTTCGGATGATAACACAGAAGCATTTATGTTTGGATTGTCAAGGGTGGCGGAGATTCATAAAAACCTAAATTTTTGTCCAAAGTATTGACATAGATCCAGTAAGTTTTGCGTCCTCAAATTCCTTCTTTCCATCATTCAGTTCTTTAAGTCCATCTGCTAATTCTCTTCTTCCATCCTCTAACTCCTTTTCAGCATCAGCAAGCTCTGTTTCCGCTTCCAGCTTTCCGTCGTTGTACTCTTCCCAGCCGTCAGCCAACTCCTCCTTGGCCTCTGACAGGACATCATTATACCTGACAATTGATCTTTCTTCACCTATTTTCTCAAGGTCTCTTACCACTCTTTTCATCTTGTCTTCATATTCAGAAGAGAAGGAATCCAGCTCCATAGCACCTTCTATTGTTATATAGAAATCCGTATATACATCTAGATTATAACTATCTTCATCTACATAGATTATTCCACCTAATCTTCCGTTACCAATGTTGGTTACCTCTCTTTCCATGGAAAAGTGAAAGGAGTTTCCAACAACACCTACTACAGTGTACTCCACTACATCGTAAATATCATCTATCTTATCAAAATCCTCATTCTCACTGGAAATCCTCACTTTATCACCAATATTGAAATCAGTCAGGAAGGCTCCTCCACGTTCTGCCAAGACTTCGTCCTTTGTCTGTGGCATTCTTCCTTCGAGAAGTTGAAGTCTATTGATATTCCCAGACTTTCCATCCATAAGAGGTAGTCCATATATTCTCATGGTAATTATTTCCCTGTTTTCCGTCTCCATTAGAGCATCGGTAACATAGGCAGGCATCAGCTCTCTAACTCCCTCTTTAGAATTGATTAATTCTAAATCATCCTTAGTTAATCCCATAGTAGCTTTTATAAATATATCTGCCATATTGTTCTCATCATAATATTCATCCACGGATAAATGCATATCAGGAGTTGTAACTAAAAGCCCCGAGAGAAATCCTACTCCTAGAGCTACAATCCCAAATATAGCAGCAACTCTTCCAAAGCTTCCTTTGATTTCCTTAAATATAATTTTTAAATATGTCTTATTCACTACCACTCAATCCTTTCTACCGGAAGTGGGTTCGGATTGGTAGTCATAAAGGAGACTTGACCATTTTTTACTTGAATTACTCGATCAGCCATCTGTGCTATGGCAAGATTATGGGTAATGACGATTACTGTTTTTCCTGTGCTTCTACAGCTATCCTGTAGTAATTTTAATATATTCTTTCCTGTATTATAGTCCAATGCACCAGTAGGTTCATCACATAGAAGGATCTTAGGATTTTTGGCCAATGCCCTTGCAATGGAAACCCTCTGCTGTTCTCCACCCGAAAGCTGAGCAGGAAAGTTTAACATTCTATCCTCAAGTCCAACTAGAGTCAAAATTTCTTCAGGATCTAATGGATCCTTACATATCTCCGATGCCAATTCTACATTTTCTAGAGCGGTAAGATTTTGGACTAGATTATAGAATTGAAATACAAATCCCACATCGTATCTTCTATATTCCGTAAGCTGCCTTTCATTAAAGGAGCTTACTTCCATGCCATCCAAAAAAATACTTCCACTAGAGCAGGAGTCCATTCCCCCCAGCATATTCAAAACCGTAGTCTTTCCCGCTCCGCTGGGACCTACTATTACGCAGAATTCACCCTTTTCTATATTAAAAGAAATATTATCGGTAGCCACTATTCTATGCTGTCCCATTTCATAATATTTACATACATTATCAAACAAAATAAAATCTTTCATATCTATTCTCCTTGGCATTTAGTTTTTCCATCCATTTTCTTAACAGCCAAATCTATAATTCGAATAAGGTCCTTTGTATTTTCCTCACCTACCGAATCTATAAAAATCTGAAAGTACGCCATAGCATTCTTCTGCTTATCAACAATGAAGTTTATACCTTCCTTTGTAATCCTAACAGTCAAACGCCTTCTATCCTCTTCATTCTGCTCAGTTTCCACATAGTTCTTATTTTTTAAAGTATTTATAATTGCAGTAACCCTTGGACGGGTCATATGTAATTTCTCACTTAAAGCTGATGGACTAATTTCCACTTTTGGATTTTGCAACATATAGAGGAGTATATAATTCTCCCCTTGAAGAAATTCTGTTAGATTGGTAAAAGCTTCCATATAATATACCTTTTCTAAAGAATCAACTAACTCATTGATTAAATTATATTCTTTCATAATAACCTCCATTTAATTAATACTATTAATTATTAATACTGTTAATTATACTACAGTTGATATAAATGTACAATATGAATTTCCCTTCTAGTACTCCATATCCTATTCCTAGGTCGTGCCATAAATGTTGGGGATTCTTTGCCGGTTGACCTACATCAGTTCACTGTGTTAGGACATACAAAAAAACTCCCATCCCTTTAAACAATAAGGGATGAGAGCTACTCCTTTTGCGTGCTGCTTCGCAGCTCGCACTATATATCTATTATATGGCAAGCTATTTGATGATTTCTCGAAAGTTCACGAAGTTTGGGTTTCTCCTTGCTACATATCTCTTCCTTATAAGAACATCGGGTATGGAAGGGGCAACCACTAGGTAAATCTATAGAACTAGGAACCTCTCCTTCCAATAACTTTATAGGTTTTGAAGGATCCATATCTACTGTAAATATGGAATCTAACAAAGCCTTCGTATAGGGATGATATGCTGAATCTTTTACTTTATTACCAGGTAATACCTCTACAATATTGCCTAAATACATGACCATTACACGATGGGAAAAAGACTGTATCAAAGCCAAATCATGACAGACAAATATGATAGAAAGTTCCCTTTTTCTTTGAATCTCTATTAGCAATTCTATTATCTGTTTTTGAACGGAGACATCTAAAGCGCAAGTGGCTTCATCACATACTAATATATCCGGCTCAAGAATCAAGGCCCTGGCAATACCTAATCTTTGTCGCTGACCACCACTCATGGAGTGAGGATATCGAGATATGTAATCCTTAGGTAATTGAACCAACTCCAACAGATCCTTTACCCTATTATCTATCTCTTTTCTAGGAAGTCTTTCAAAATTACGAAGAGGTTCACTAATAGCATCTCTAACTTTCATTCTTGGAAAAAAGGAAGATGAAGGATCTTGAAATACCATTTGTATATGTTGGCGACTACGCCTCAAAGCCTCCCCTTTTAAATCCGTAACATCTTTTCCTTCTATATATAGTTTCCCCTTATTTGGTCTTTCTATCTGGGTAATAAGCTTAAGTAAAGTACTTTTTCCACAGCCACTTTCTCCTACGATTCCCAATGTCTCTCCCTTTTTTAGTTCTAAATCTATGCTATCGCAAGCAGTTAAAAGATCCCCCATATCATTTCTATATATTTTAGTTAGGTTTTTAGCTTCAAGGACTTTTTCAGACATAACGAGCCTCCCTCATATCCGGTACCGCATCTATTAGATTTCGCGTATATATATCTTTAGGATGTCTAATTACATCTTCCGTTTTTCCTTCTTCTATAATTTTTCCATCTTTCATCACCAAAATACGATCGGCCATGTAAGCAGCCACACCTAAATTATGGGTTACAATTAAAATAGAAGTATCATAATGATCTCTTAAATCCATCATCTCCTTTACAATCTGAGCCTGTGTCGTTACATCAAGGGCACTAGTTGGCTCATCAGCCAATAACAATTTTGGATTAAAGGTCATAGCCATTGCGATACCTACTCTTTGTCGCATTCCACCAGATAGCTGAAAAGTATAAGATTTCATTATCCTTTCACTATTGGAAAGGCCCATCTTTTCTAACATCAGCCTTCCCTTTTCCCAAGCATCCTTTTTATTCATATCTTCATGGGTACAAATATATTCTATAAATTGACTTCCTATGGTCCTTATGGGATTGAGCATGGCACCGGAATCCTGAAAAATCATGGATATTTTTTTTCCTCTAATTTCTTGCCATTGTTTAGAAGTTCTATTTAAAAGGGATTTTCCTTCAAATAGAATATCTCCGTCTACTATTTCTCCTTTACCTGATAGTAGCCCCATAGCCCCTCTTATAACACTAGTCTTACCACTACCACTTTCTCCTACCAAGGCTACAATCTCTTTGTTTCCCATCATCAAACTAAAGTTAGACAGGGCTATATTGCCATCATATTGAATAGATACATTCTCATAAAGGAACATACCTATTACCTCCCTGTTGGTTTAATTTCAGTAGTAAGCCAATAATAATCAATGGTAGCTATATTAGCACCTACTACCTTGTCAGCTCTACTGATCATAGAACTGTTGTAATATCCATAAACTATAGTAGCAGCATCATCTATTAATATTTGTTGCAATTCAGTAATGATATCTACACGTTTTTCATTGTCCAATTCTAACATTAATTTTTCATATAGCGCATCATATTCTGGATTAGAATAGTAACCATAGTTCCCGGAATTAACAGAATACCAATTACCTAGATAATCTTGTGGATCACCAACTCCTACCGTAAGAGTATTGCAAGTCCAAATATCAAACTCACCTGCATTTAAAAGGGCTAAAGCCGTATCATAATCTCTAATGTTCACATTTACTTTAATACCTATTTCAGCTAACTGCAAAGCTACTGCCTCTGCAAACTCATTTAAATTACGACTAGTAAAAGTAACTGAATCTAGTTCTATATTTTTACCATCTATTTCTCTCCATCCATCTCCATCAGTATCTACAATGCCCGCCTTGTCCAATAATTCTATCGCTTCTTCTTTATTAAATTCATATGGATTTGTTAATTGATCATAGTTATAAGCTAAAGATGAAGGAAGTACTGATATCCCAGAGGTATACATACCAGCTACGGTAATATCACACATGGTATCCTTGTCTAAAGCCATCATAATAGCTTGACGAAGAGCTTCATTCTCTAAAACTCCCTTATAGTTTATATAGGAGTTGGCAGTACGAACCCCAGGTGCTATAGAAACATAATATTCTTCATCCTCTGATAATGTGGAAAGATCACTGGCTGTGGTTATATTTTCAATCAAATCAATATCTCCACTCTGTAATGCCATGGCTTTCGTTGAGCTATCATCTATAAATAGAATCGTAACACTATCATAGGGTACTTCGCCATTCCAATAATATTCATTGGATAAAAGCTCTATACTAACACCTAAGTTTATCTGATCTACTTTATAAGGACCTGTCCCTATGATTTCATCATCTGCTACGGATGCATCTATAATGGCGAAATAAGGATAAGCCAAGATTCCAGGTAAATTTGAAGTAGATGATGCACATACAATAGTAACGGTACCTTCAGCATCATCAGCTGTAATAGATTCATATATTAAATATCCGTCAGGGTTTGAATTTCCACTACCACCTTTTGAAGCATCTGTTTGTGCATATAGTCTTTCAATAGAATCCTTTACTGCTGAAGGAGTTACATCCTTCCCATTGGAAAATTTAACACCTTCACGAATATGTAAAGTCCAAATCTTATAATCCTCAGAAACAGTGTAACTCTCAGCAATATTAGGCTCTGCTACTACTTCATCGGTAAATTTAAACAATCCTTCCGTAACTCCATATCTTACGCCACACCAACTGGAATTCGTATTGGTTGCTGGATCTAAGGAATCAGAATAATTATAGACTCCAAAGTTTAAATGTGAACCTTCTATCTTTCCATTATTTTTATCCCCACAAGCTGCTAAAATAGTTGTTGATATTAAGAGTAATACTAATAAAATATTAATTTTTAAATTTTTATTCATGCTAAACTCTCTCCTTTTACTTTCTCTCTCTTTTTTTGTAAAACTTGATCCTCACTTTGGGGATCCAATAAATCCCTTAAACTATCTCCCAAAAGGTTAAAGGCAACTACAGTTATAAATATAGCTAGTCCTGGGTAGATCATTAGCCATGAAGCCGATTGCATATAGGCTCTCCCTTCATTAAGCATATATCCCCATTCTATAGATGTGGACTGTGCTCCCAAACCTAGAAAAGAAAAACCTGCCAATTCAAGCATCATACCACCCATATCCGTGGCTGCTGTAATGATTAATGTGGGTAAAACCGAAGGTAACATGTATCTTAACAATATATTATGAGTCCTAGTACCTGACATAAAGGCTGCTTTTATATAGTCTTCATGTTTAATCTTTAGAACCAGACTACGAGCAAGACGTGCATATTTAGTCCAACTAACCATAGTAATGGCAATTACTGCATTGGTAATACTTGGTCCCATTACACCTGCTATGGCTATGGCCAGAGCCATTCCGGGAAATGATACCATCATATCTGCAAAACGCATTATAATTATATCTACAATTCCTCCTAGATATCCTGATACAATTCCTAGGACTCCACCTAATACCAATACACTTAAAACCAATATTAAAGTAGAATATAAGGATGTACGAGTACCATATATCACCCTTGAAAACAAATCCCTTCCCATTCGATCCGTTCCAAATAAATTGTCGCTACTAGGAGCCTTTGTAGCCTCTGTTAAAATTGCTTCATTTGGATTATGAGTAGCAATATATGGTGCAAATATTGCTATTGATACTATGGATAAAACGAATATTAAAAAAATGACAAATTGTACTTTCTTAGCAATCAATTGTTATACTCCTTTCTTGAGACGTGGGTCTAAATAGCTATAGGAAATATCTACTAGTAAATTTACTAACATATATATCAATGCTATCCATAAAATATAACCCTGTATCAATGGATAATCCATGGATGTTATGGCTGAAATAGCTAGACTCCCTAGTGCTGGATAGGAAAATATGATCTCTACTACGGCAGTCCCACCTAATAAAGAACCTAAGGACAGCCCTAACATAGTAAGCAAGGGCAGCATAGCATTGGGAATAATATGCTTCCAAAGCACTGTAGAAGCAGAGATTCCTCTAGCTAGTGCCCCCGATACATAATCCTGATTCATCTCTTCCAAAATAGCTCCACGAACTTGTCTTGCATATTTGCCTGCCATAGCAAAACCTAAAGTAAAGGCTGGTAGTAACATCTTTTTTAATCCCATATCTGTAGATACTACAGGTATTAATCTAAGCTTCACCCCAATAAAATATAGTAGAAGCAATCCCACCCAAAAATTAGGCATGGATATACTTAAAAAGGTAAATCCACGGCATATATAATCGATGATTCCATTTTGCTGAATCGCAGAAATCACTCCAATGGGTATGGCTATTATTAGCATTATGACCAGGGAGAGTAAGGCTAAGTTCAATGTAGGGGCTACCCTTTCTGATAACATCCGAGATACCGGCCTACCTTGGGAGTAAGATGTCCCGAAATCTCCCTTTAAACACTTTGAAAGCCAATCACCATATTGGACCAAAAAAGGTTTATTGAGTCCTAACTCTTCTCTCATCTCTTCCATTGCTTCTTCTGACGGAATACTACCTGTGACTGCAAACATAGCTCTTACAGGATCTCCTGGCGCCAGATAAATAAGCAAAAAACTCATAAAACTAATGCCTAATAATACAATAGCGATCTGTGTAAATCTTTTAAATAATTGTTTTTTTAACATTCATATCACCACATTCTAGTTTTAGTTGGAACAAAAAAATGCGACAGTTAAGAATATAACTATCGCACCCGTTTTTGTGCATATGTTAAAAATAATAGGGAAATTGTAAGTCTCCTGACTTGCATTATAGAAGTATAACTTCTTACGACCGTATCCTACCTTCCCATGATATATAATACAAAATCTCACAGTGGCGAATTTTATTCAGACAATGGCTTTACCCATCGCTTTGGTACAGTCTCATGCTTACAGTGCCGGTACGCGCGGGGATTCACACCCCATTCCATCTACACTAATTCCATAGATCCATATAGAAATAGTGACATATTTCCTTAAAAATTTGATTATTATAAATATATTTTAATATACATAAGGATTATTTATATGATTTTTTTAAATTTATCAAATTTATATCCTTAACCTATGATACTAATTTTTCCATATGAACAGTTTTCTCTTCATCATCTTCCTCAACTGTTATCACAAAACCCATCTTCCTCCAAAAATCAAAACCTCCTGGTAGATGTCTATGGGTATGTAAATATATCTTCTCGTATCCACTTTCTTTACAAAATTCAAGGATTTTATCAAATAAAAGAGAGCCTACTCCCTTTCGTCTTAAATTTTCATCTATATAACATCTACCTAATTCAGCTGTTAATTCTTCTTTATAAATTCCATTTAGTGCTTTAAATCTATCTACAAACTGTTTCACAGCTATTGTTCCAATAAGTTGTCCATCTTCATCAAAAGCTCCTATTAAGATGTTTTTTTTATTCTCTATATAAACTTCTTTCATATTTATAATGTCATTATGATATAGAGGATTTTTATCAGAATTATATAGTTTTTTTACCATCTTAAATAGAAAATCTTGTGCTATTGACACTTCTTCTACATCTATTCTTCTAATGTGAATTTGATTTGACATGGTTTTCCTCCCTTAGTTTATCTACTTCTAAACTTTTTCGATAGCTGAAATAGCCGATAAAAACCCTTCCGCCTTAACAGAAAGGGCTACTGTTTGATATAAAACAATTCCATCTGTCGGTGAATGATATTCTCCTAATAAATTGTCGAATACATCCTTTATCTCTCCTATTTTTTCCCCTTTTTTTATACCATCACCCGTTTTGAAAAAAGGATACCAAAATCCCTCCTCCTTAGACAGGATTTCATTAACTGGTTCAAAGTAAGTTATATCCATATCCTCACTAGAATTTGTCCTATGGATTTGAAGATAATCTAAAACATTTAATATTTTATCAGTATAGGAATCTACCTCTTCTTTACTCCAAATACCCATTCCCCCAAGTTCAGTTAAAATACTTGGCGTTCCCTCTAAAGCGGCTCTGCTATAGGAACCATTTTTGGCAGTAGAAGCTACTAAATATGGAAATCCTGATGCTTGTGCAGCCTCTTTGGCAATCTTAGATACTTCCTTATCCACAGCAACAGGATAAAACACTAAAGGTCTTATATTCCCGTGAAGATCCGCGCCATGCATATCTATGTAAAAGTCTACTTTTTTAGACAGACTAGTTAAAATAAAATGTGCTAATCTTTGACTTATATTTCCCCTTTCATCTCCTGGAAATATTCTATTCAAATTTTCTCCATCTTCAGCTGTAACAGCAGAAAGCCTTTCCCTAAATCCAGAACAATTTACCGTATGAATAATGATGATTCTTCCTGTAACATCTTTAGGCTCTATTATTCGACTAAGATTTTTTGAGGTTTCTATTCCTACATATTCAGCTCCATGAACTCCAGCAGTTATTAATATGGTTTTGCCCTTTTGTTTTCCTGATATTAGTGTAAAAGGCAGCCTTATCTCTGTATGTGCCACTTCTAAAAACCCCTGTTTTTTAGTAATATCATATTCATTGAATAATTCTTCTACCTTATAAGTCCTCAAGAAACTCACCCTCACAATCAAACTATTTAAACAATCAAAAAAATCTTCTCTGCCGAACAGAGAGGATAAGTATTTTAATTTTGTATCAAAATAAAAATACAGATATTTAGATTCTCGCTAAACAACAGTTAAATAAATTATAACAAGGCATTCTGACTTAAGTATCTACACCTTTGGCGACCTTCCCAGTTTTCCCAGTGGTCCAAGCTTGCTTATATGCCAAAGACTCCTCTATTACAGCGGCGAGTCCGTACAAGATTTTCACTTGTTTTCTATATATTAACTATATAAACTTGTCATAATTTGTATATGCAATTATAATTATTATTCTGAAAATATAATAACACTTATATTTTTAAAAGTCAAATTGTATGATGGTATCGATAGTGTCAAGTAATTGTTGGAAAACAAGTTAAAAATATAAATCATCTATTTCTAGAAGTTCTCCCCTATTTTTTT
>NZ_JACSQB010000002.1 GCF_014836835.1 Clostridium faecium
TCCTTATATAGTTGTAATAATCATAATAGTATTTTTAGTTAAGTTGATAATCAAAAAATTAAATATAAAAAATAGGTTTATCAATAAAAAATAAATATTTATCTAAAATTTGTGAAGTAGAGAGCACCTTTATATTTGAATGAACCTGCAATTTATTAATTTAATATTATAATTTAGATTTGATTAAATATAATGTTAAATTATCTAAGATAATGATTAAAAAGAAAATGAATTTTGAAATGATAATCAAGATTCATTTTCTTTTTTTTATTTTGTAGATATTTTTTTATTAATGTATTTACAAATAAAAAATAGTAATATATACTAATGTATATACACTAGTATATATTATATTTCATAGTTAAGAGATATTAATTGTATAGGGGGAGATTATTATGAAATTAAATATTAAAAAGATGGTAATAGCAGCATTGTTAATGGCTATATCAATAGTAATACCCTTGGTATTTGGGTCAACTTTAAGGATATACATACCACCATTTTCAGCAACATTAGCAGCGCATGTACCAATGTTTTTATCAATGTTTTTAGGGCCTTTTGAAGCAGCTATTGTTGGAATTGGATCCGCCATAGGATTTTTATTTGCATTTCCTGATCCTGTAATTGCAGCTAGAGCAGCAATGCATATAATAGTTGGATTTGTTGGAGCAAAATTATTACTTAAAAATGTAAGTTTTACTAAAGTTATTTTTATAACTGCACCATTACATGGTTTTTTAGAAGCATTAATTGTAATGCCTTTTGGGTTTGATTTATCTAAGGCATTAATTGTAGTAGGTATTGGTGGGTTATTACATCATATTGCTGATGGAATTATTACTTTACCTTTAGTTGCTTCAATAAATAAGGCTACAGGCAACATGCTTTGTGGTAATAAAAAAAAGGATATGGCAGCTTAAAATTGAGCTCTCACATAGTTTAAATATATATTATTGTAAAGTCGTGATTAAAACCACGACTTTTTTTTTTAGTAGAAATTTATTGTTGATTTATATTTTAGAGAAAAATTTTATATAGCTAGTAAATTTATTATAGGTTAAATTTTACTTAATAAGTGAAATTGTCATAGTATTTCTGTATAATATATAGGAAGAAAATAAAATTTAATTTTATACAAAATTCAAATATACATAAAATTAACTAAAAGGATGGAGTCTTATGAATTTAATAACTTTAGAAGATATATATAAAAGCTATAGTGATAAAACACTATTAGAAAATATAAAATTTACTATTACAAATGAGGATAAAATAGGAGTAATAGGCATAAATGGAACAGGAAAGTCAACTCTACTGAAAATAATTGCAGGAATAGAAACTTTTGAGAGTGGCCATATTACAAAAATGAATGGACTTACAATGGAATATCTACCTCAAGAAGTTGTATATGAAGAAGAAGATACAGTATTGGAACAAGTATTTAAAGGTTCTTCAGAGGTTATGAAGGTGTTAAGAGAATATGAAGATACCCTTCATAAGCTTTCACTAGATAGTAATAATACTGTGTTGCAAAAAACACTAATTTCACTTCAAAGCAAAATGGATGCTTTAAATGGATGGCAATTAGAAAGTGAAGCTAAAAGAATATTGACTAGACTAGGCATAAGTAATTTTGATGATAAGATGAAGGTTTTATCTGGAGGACAAAGAAAGAGAGTTGCATTGGCTTCCTCATTGATAAGTCCTTGTGATTTATTAATTTTAGATGAGCCAACTAACCATATGGATAACAATATAATAGAGTGGATGGAAAATGAGCTTAGAAATAGGAAGTCTGCACTATTAATGATTACTCATGATAGATATTTCTTAGATAGAGTGGCAAATAAAATAATTGAAATTGATAGTGGAAATATTTATGAATACACAGGAAACTATTCAACTTTTATAGAGAAAAAGCTTGAAAGAATTGAACTTATGCAAAGCTTAGAGAGAAAAAGACAAAATTTATATAGAAGAGAATTAGCTTGGGTAAAAAGAGGAGCTAAAGCTAGAAGTACTAAACAAAAAGCTAGGTTAGAAAGGTTTGAAGATATTAAAAATAGTAAAATTGAAATAAAAGATAATAAAATAGATATATCTACAGGAAGCAGCAGACTTGGTAAAAAAATAATTAATGTAGAACATATTTATAAATCCTTTGGAGAAAAACAGTTAATTAAGGACTTTAGCTATATAGCCACAAAAGAAGACAGAGTAGGAATAGTAGGGGAAAATGGAATAGGTAAATCTACACTTTTAAATATATTGAGTGGTAGATTAGACGCTGATAGTGGTATTGTTGAATTTGGTGATACTGTAAAACTTGGGTATTTTACTCAAGAAAATGGTGAGATGAATGATGAGCTTAGAGTTATTGATTATATAAAAGAAATAGCAGAATTTATAATTACAAAGGATGGAAGTAAAATTTCTGCTTCTCAAATGCTAGAAAGATTTATGTTTGAAGGAGCTATGCAGTATACCCCTATATCAAAATTATCTGGAGGAGAAAAAAGAAGATTATATTTACTTAGAATATTGATGGAAAGTCCTAATGTTTTATTTTTAGATGAGCCTACTAATGATTTAGATATAGATACCCTTACCATATTAGAAGAATATCTTGAAGAATTTAATGGTTCAGTGATTACTGTATCACACGACAGATATTTTTTAGATAAAATTGCTAATCAAATTTTTGCTTTCCAAGGTCATGGGGAAATACTTAAAGTTACAGGAAATTATAGTGATTATAAAGAGTATAGTGAAGTTTATTTAATTGATGAAAAAAAGGATGAGATTATAAATAAAAATAGGGAAGTAAAAAAAGAACAAGTAAAAAAAGAACAAGTAAAAAAAGAAAAGATATTAAAGTTTTCTTATAAAGAAATGAAAGAGTATGAAGAAATTGATGAAAAAATCGAAGAAAAAGAAAATGAATTAGATGAAGTTAAAAAAAGCATAAGTAATGGAGGAAGTGATTTTATACTTCTTCAAGAGTTATTGGAAAAGCAAAATAAAATTGAAGAGGAACTGGATTATTTAATGGAAAGATGGACGTATCTTAATGAGCTATGTGAACAAATTAAGAAGAACAAAGAAAATAATTTATAAAAATTGAATTACTTTAATGAATATATAAAAATGCCGATGTCTATCGGTATTTTTTTTCAGTTAAAACCATTTATGTAAGTAGTAAAATTAAAAAACGTTAAAAATAGTTAATAAATATTTAATAATTTCGTAACATAGTGTATAATGTGGTTGTAACGAATTTTTAGAATATTTTTATAATGGGGGAGAAAAAAATGAGTAACAAAAAAAAGAAAAAAGGTTTTCCAACAGCCTTTACAGTTACATTTATTGTGTTAATTCTTGTTGCTGTACTAACTTATTTAATACCTGCTGGAAGTTATGCCAAATTAAAATTTGACAGTGAAGCTAATGTATTTACTGTGACAAAACCATCTGGCGAAGTAGAAGAACTTCCTGCTACTCAAGAAACATTAGAAAAATTAAATGTAAAAGTTGATGTATCTAAATTTACTGGTGGAAGTATAACTAAACCTATTGCTATACCAGATACCTATGAAAAAATAGATAGTAATCCGCAAGGACCTTTTGAAATATTAACAGCACCAATTCAAGGTGTTTATGAATCAATAGACATTATAATGTTTGTATTTATCATGGGAGGTATAATTGGAGTTATTAATTATACTGGAGCTTTTGATGCAGGAATAGGTAGTTTATCAAAAGCAACTAAAGGTAAAGAAATGATGTTAATAATTATAGTAACAGTATTAATTGCAATAGGAGGCACTACTTTTGGATTGGCAGAGGAAACAATAGCCTTTTATCCAATACTTATGCCAATATTCTTAGTTGCAGGATATGATGCTTTAATATGTATAGCTGCAATATATATGGGTTCTTCATTAGGAACAATGTTTGCAACTGTTAATCCATTTTCATCTGTTACAGCATCTAATGCTGCAGGTATAAGTTTTACAGAAGGATTAACCTTTAGAGGAATTGGATTGGTATTATCATTAGTAATTTCTTTGATTTATATAATAAGATATGCAAAAAAAGTTCAAGCTGATCATAAGAATTCATTAATTTTTGAAGATAAAAAACATATAGAGGAGAAGTTCTTAAGCAATTATAATCCGGAAAATATTCCTAATTTTGATTTTAGAAGAAAGCTAATGTTATTAATCTTTACTGCGGCTTTTGGAGTGATGATTTGGGGTGTATCATCAAAAGATTGGTGGTTCACTGAAATGACTGCATTATTCTTAGCGGTAGCACTATTAATAGGATTTATTTCAGGAATAGGAGAAAAAAAATTTGTAGATAACTTTGTTGCTGGTGCTGGAGATCTTATAGGAGTTGCACTGATTATAGGAGTTGCTAGAGGAGTTAATATTATTATGGAAAATGGTCTGATTAGTGATTCTATATTATATTTCTCATCTGGAGTAGTTAAAGGTATGAATTCTATGCTATTTATAATCGTTATTTTAATATTATTCAGCTTATTAGGATTCTTCATATCATCATCATCAGGACTTGCAACTTTATCAATGCCTATTATGGCCCCATTGGCAGATGCAGTTGGACTATCAAGAGATGTTATTGTTAGTGCATACCAATATGGACAAGGCTTAATGTCATTTATTACTCCAACAGGACTAATACTAGCGAGTTTAGAAATGGTGGACGTAACTTATGATAAATGGCTGAAATTTATTTTGCCATTAATGGCATTAATGGGTGGATTATCTATAGCAATGTTATTTATTCAAGTAATATTATAATTTTTATACTGTAAAGTCTATTATTAAAATTTAATAATAGGCTTTATTTTTTACCTCTTTGGAAATACTAAAATTAAAAGAGGAGGTGGAATTATGGAACTTTCTACTAAAGAGGTCATAAAATTAAAACTTGTTGACCTTCAAGAAAACGTTCGAGATTTTCAAAGCTATGCTGATAAAGTAGATGATAAAAATGTTAAAGATGAATTTAAAGCTTTAGCTAAAGAATGTGGATATCAAGCACAGAGACTTCAAGGATTATTAGGAGAGTTTGAAGATTAGTTTTAAGAGTTTTCATTTTGAAAACTCTTTTTAATACAAAATTATGCTATTTTAAGATAGATTTGAAGATGAATGAATATAATATATAGACAAACTATCCTAAAGTCAAATGTATATTTAAACATAAGTTAAGTGCTTTATATTAATTAATAATTTTGAAAAATTAATAATTGATGATGTAGTAGCAAACAGTGTTTGCCATAGTCACTAAATTTTAATGTAGTTTAGCTATAAAATTAGGCAAAAATACTTTAAATGATTTAAAAAAAGTGATATTTTATATCTCATAATGAGGTATTGTATATTGTTTAATAAAGTTTATATTGTATTTTTCTAAAATATAGGTTATTATTATATTATAAAGATACTCATTATTAATTTGCTAGAACTAATATCTAATGTAAATAAATATAAAATGAGGTGAGATGGATGGAGATTAATTGGGTTTGGCTTCTATTAACAGCTTTTGTTATAGTAATTGACTTTCTTACAAGTGATTTTGTTTACTCATGGCTAGTTATAGGCTTTATACCAGCATTTTTATTAGGTTTTATAGTACCATTTCCTGTGCAAGTTTTTATTGCAGTAATAGTAGGAGGTATTTCAATTGTATTAGGATTAAAATACTCTAGAAAATATATTAAAAAGAATATAAAGCAAGAAAAGCTAATGATGGGAAAATATATAGGACAAGAGTTTGTAGCTAATATAGATATTGCTAAGGAAGAGCAGATGAAGGTGAACGGAGTATATTGGAGAGTTAAAAATATAGGTTCACAAATAGCTAGTGGAGAAAGTTTTGTTGTTGTTGATATAGAAAACAATAAACTTATTATTAAAAAGGGAGATGAATAAAAATGATTCTTTTTGGTTTTTTAACTGTACTTGTAATCATATTATTACTGGTAATACTATCAGTAAAAGTTGTAAACACAGGCTATGTTTACATTCTAGAAAGATTTGGTCAATTTTATAAGATTTTAGAACCAGGATGGCATATAACAATTCCATTTGCTGACTTTGTAAGAGCGAAGATATCAATGAAACAACAAATTCTTGATATACCTCCTCAAAATGTTATAACAAAGGATAACGTAAAAATATCAGTAGATAATGTAATATTCTATCAAGTATTAAATGCTAAAGATGCAGTTTATAATATTGAAAACTTTACTTCAGGTATAATGTATTCAACAGTAACTAATATGAGAAATATAATAGGAGATATGACACTTGATGAAGTATTAGCAGGTAGAGATACTATAAACTTTAAACTATTAACTATTGTAGATACTATTACAGATGCTTATGGAATAAAAATATTATCTGTAGAAATTAAAAATATAGTTCCACCAGCTGAAATCCAAGAAGCCATGGAAAAACAAATGAAAGCTGAAAGGAATAAAAGAGCAGCAATACTTAATGCAGAAGGAGATAGACAAAGTGCTATAGCTAGAGCAGAAGGTGAAAAGCAATCTAAAATTCTTCAAGCAGAAGCAGAAAAAGAAGCTAATATCAGAAGAGCAGAAGGTTTACGTGAATCTCAACTATTAGAAGCAGAAGGTAAGGCAAAAGCTATTGAATTAATTGCAAAAGCTGATGCTGAAGCTATAGAAAAAGTTAATAAGGCTATACTTGATTCAGGTACAGATGCAACTGTAATAGCTTTAAAACAAGTAGAAGCATTAAAAGAATTATCTAAAAATCCAGCTAATAAGTTAATATTACCTGTAGACACATTATCTTCATTAGGTAGTATATCTGCTATAGCTGAAACACTAAAAATGACAAAAGATAAATAAAATAATAAAAGTCAGCTTTATTATAAGCTGACTTTTATTATTTCAACTTTAAAATTCAATTCTCAATGAAAATAATTTTCTTTTTCATTTTAAAAAAGGAAAAAGGGGCTAAGCGTAGAATACTTTTTAGTCGAGGTGGTTTTATGAGGAACAATAGAAGAGTACATTTTATATTATATTTTGTAGCATTAATTTTCATAAGTACTAATTTGCTTACCTTAAAGGTTAATGCAGCAACTCAAATTAAAAGGTTAGCTGGACAAGGAAGATATGAAACTGCAGAATTTGTTTCATCGTATGGATGGACAAATAGTGAATATGCTGTGCTAGTTACAGGAAGTGATTATCCAGATGCACTTAGTGCTACTCCTCTTGCTAAAAAATATGAAGCACCAATATTATTAACAGAAAGAGATAAACTAAATAGTAATGCATTAAATGAACTAAAAAGATTAGGTGTTCAAAAGGTATTTATAGTTGGTGGAACTGGTGTAATAAGTGCTGAAGTTGAAAATGAAATTAATAATTTAAATATTGAGGTTGAAAGAATTTCTGGAAAAGGCAGATATGAAACATCAGTTGAAGTTGCTAAAAAGATAGGCGTAGAAAATGGCGTTTTTGTTGCTTATGGTTTAAACTATGCAGATGCATTGTCTATAGGACCTATTGCTGCCAAACTTCAAATGCCAATATTATTAACTCCAACAAATAATTTAGATTCATCATTAGAGAATTTACTAGAAAGTAGTTTTATTGCAAAAACATACATAGTTGGGGGACCATCACTTATATCTGATAATGTACTTAATAAATTTCCTAATACTGAAAGGTTGTATGGAAGTAACAGATATGAAACAAACAAAATATTATTAGAGAAGTTTAAAAATCAATTAGACTTTTCTAAACTATTCATGGCAACAGGAGCAAATTTCCCAGATGCTTTATCAGGAGGCGCATTAGCAGCTAAAAGTGGAAATCCTATGGTGCTTATTTCAAATAATCCAGATAATGCAACTTTAAGTATTCGAAAATACAGTACACAAGCAAACTTAATTGTATTAGGTGGTGAAAGCATTGTTTCTACAGCTGCAATACAAAAATTTAGATCAGGAATTAAACTGTTTAATTTAAATGCAGGACATACACTTACTGGAGCAGATACAGGTGCCAGCGGTGTGAATGGACTAAAAGAAGAAGTTCTAACAAGAAAGCTTGTTAAAGAATTAGATAGTGAATTTAAAGCAAAAGGTCAGCAAACCAATTTAGTTATTGTAGATCATGCAAATACTTTAGATGAGAGTCTTAATAAACAAGTTATAATGTGTAATAGTGTAAATGCTGATATGAATATTGTCATACATTTCAATAGTCATTTAGGTATTGGATATGGAACGGAGATATTTACATTTCAAGGAAAGTATGTACCAGAAGCAGATAGGGTATTAAAAAATATGAGCAAATTGGGCTTTAGAAATAGAGGCATCAAAAATGCAGAATTAGCGTTAATAAATGGAACAGATGCAGAAACTATTTACATCGAAGTATGTTTTATTGATAGTAAAAAAGATGTTGATATTATGAATGAGCATGGATTAAATACTATAGCTAAAGCCATTGTTTGTGGTGTGCTAGATATTGAATTTAATGAAGGAAATTTAGTTAAATAGAAAATGCTCTCTACTTTGCAATAATTATATTTGTAAAGTGGAAAGTATTTTTTGTTTTTTTATAACATATTTTTAGTTTTCATGCAAAATAAAGCATTGATTTTTAAATGCTCACCAGCATACATCACTATTTTAGGTTCCAAAATTTTAGATGTATAATTTAAACTGTAATTTTGGAATCTATAAAATATATTTGATTTTAAATTAAATAACCCTATAATATTATAAGTTTTGTACGATAACTTAAGTATAAAGATGAATGGAGGGGATACTATGGATATAGGTGCAATGAGTATTGCATTAAATCAAGGAAAGGTTCAAAATGCAGTGAGTTTAGCATTGATGAAAAAAGTTATGACAACTTCTAATGTAAATATGGATGAAATGATTAAAATGATAGAAGCTGTTGATCCTAATTTAGGCAATAGCATAGATGTAAAGGCATAAGAGAAAAAGTAAAGATTAAACATGTAAATTGTAAATTAGAAAAAAGAGTTCATTGAACTCTTTTTTTAAAATCACATTTAGCTATTATACCATGAGATGATTTTGCATTCATAATAGCATTTAATACTGCTTTTTCCATAACTTCTGTGGCAAGCATTCCAACTACATTCATATCAGCTTCTACTACATTAGTGGCCATAGTAAATATTGTATCACCATCAAACATGGTATGAGCAGGTCTAATGGTCTTTCCAAAGCCATTATGTGCCATAGATGAAATTTTATTTGTTTCTGATTTTGTTAAAATTGCATTAGTACCAATTAATCCTATAGTGGTATTTCCATTAAATCTATTTACCTTATTTTGATATTGCTCTATCATTACATCTACAGTGTTCACAAAACCGCTTTTATCACAGTTTAAAGCACCAGCTATAATTTCACCAGAATTAGGATTAATTATGTCTCCAAGTGCATTAACAGCTACTATGGCACCAACTTTTAAGTCACCAACTTGAATAGCATAAGATCCAAGACCACCTTTCATAGAAAACTCTGGTCCTAATATCTTTCCTATAGTTGCACCAGTGCCAGCACCGATGTTCCCTTGTAAGTCATCATTATTGGTTTCTGAATGTAGACAAGCCTCGTATCCCATAGTTTTATCAGGTCTAATTTTACTACTACCAATGACCAAATCAAACAATACAGCACTGCAAACAATAGGAACTTTTGTTACACCTACATCAAAACCAACAGATTTTTCTTCTAAATATTCCATTACACCAGAAGAAGCATCTAATCCAAAGGCACTGCCTCCAGCTAAAACAACAGCATTAATTTTTTCAATCATTTCTGTTGGATTTAATAAATCTGTTTCTCGAGTGCCTGGAGCGCCACCTCTAACAGCTACTCCTCCAGTAGCACCTTCTTCACATAATATAACAGTACATCCAGTAGCAGCATCAAAATCTTGACAATGTCCTACTTTAAGTTTATCTATATCTATAAATTTAATTTCTTTCATAATAAATTCTCCCTTTTATTATTCATAAATATTAAAAAACTCCTAGAAAAGCAAGAAACTTAACTAGGAGTAGTATATTTACTTTTTAAATTTTCTTACTGCTGTAACAATAGGGGTTACTATTAATGCTGAAAGTATCGCTTCAGGAATTCCATTAGTTATAGCAGTTGTTGCACAAAATATTCCTGCTGCTTTTGTACTTCCTAAGTTTAATGCTTGAGATAATTTTTCAGCATAAAATAAGTAAGCAAAACCAAGTACTCCACAAGTATTAATAAGTGAACCACAAATTGCAGTTACAGAAAGTCTTAAGCTATCTTTCTTTATGTTAAATAAATAATAAATGTAATAGCTGCCAACACCTATCAAGATTCTAGGCAACACTGCAATAATTGGATTGTAGAATAAAAAAGATGTTATACTTGGATTTGAAAAAGCATCTACCATACTAAATATACCAAAAATTAAGCCAATTAATGCTCCAGCTATTGGACCCTCAATGATAGCACCAATAATTACAGGCAAATGCATAATTGTAGCTTTCATTGTAGGTAGTGGAATAAAACCTAGCTTGGACACCCCTAAAAAGATAGATACTCCTGACAGCATACCAACGATAGCCAGTTGTCTCACAGTCAATTTGAATTTTTTCTTTGTTGACGTTGGATTTAAATTTGTTTCCATATTAAATTCCTCCCATTCTTATTCCCAAAAGGGATATAATTCGGGTCTAATTAAAAAATTATTAGACTAGTTCAGTTTCCGAAGAATACCGACAATAGTATTGTATCACTTGATAAAAAAAAATCAATATAAAATATCAAATTTTTTGCAGTTTAATTTTCATAACAATTATTTTTTTCTTATATCATGTTTTTAATATATATTTTTATGATATAATATAAATTGAAATTAAAATTTCAATAAATTGTTAATATTGGTTTATAATAAAAAGAGGTAATAATGAAAAAGTTAAGTATTGATATGGATTTATTATTAGAATTAAGTTCTTTTGATACAAGAGGAACAGGACAAAGTTTTATAAATATAGATAGTGGAGATATAAGTTATATTCCTAAGGACATTATGGAATTTATAAAGAATAATACAGAATTATATAACCTTGAAGAGTGGCAAATAATTTTATTAGAAGAAGCAAGAGATATACATAATCATAAAGAGAAGTACATATATATACCATTAATTGAAAGAGAGTTTGTCAGCGAGGTAATGATAGACTTTGTTTCAAGTATCAATGATAAAATTCTTCAAGCTAAATTGCTATCATTAATTGAAGAAGGAGAACATAAGTTTAATATGGAATTAATCAATCATAATATTATTGAAGAATATTATGATTATAAAGATATGAGATTTATTGAGTACTTGATAAATTGGTTAAATAAAAATGGAATTATATTATATGATGAAGAAGTATAAGTTGACAAGGGGAGAACTATATATTTTATAAATGGAATAATAAGTTTTTAAAACAAATAAAAAATCGCGGTTTTAAGCCGCGGTTTTTTATTTGTTTATTTTATCTAATGCTATTTCTTTCTGAAAGTCATAAGAAGCAGTATTTTCAATGAAAACTCTATGCCAAATTAAGAATACAAGAATAGTCCATATTTTTCTACTTCTATCAAATGGTCCTCTTCTATGTTCTTCAATAAGATCTAGAACTGCTTTTTTATTTATAAATTCATCAGCATTACTTTGTTTTACTATATTGACAGCCCAATCATAAAGCTCATCTTTTAACCATAGACGAATAGGTACAGGATAACCTAATTTTGTTCTATCTATGGCACTAAGCATAGGAAGTTCTGATTTATAAGCTTCTCTTAACATATATTTAGTTACATGACCATTAATTTTTTCATCTAAAGACAATTTTGAGGCAACTTTAAATACTTCTGTATCTAAAAACGGTACTCTTAATTCTAAAGAGTGAGCCATTGTCATTCTGTCAGCTTTAACTAATATATCTCCAGTAAGCCAAGTATTAAAATCCACATATTGCATTTTAGTTACATCATCATAATTTCTAGCTCTTTCATAAATATCTTTCATTGCCTTTGGATAAGTATATCTACTGTTATAGTTTCTTAAAATATCTGGTTTTTCAGAATCTAAAAATATTTTAGCATTTCCAACATAACGTTCTGAAATTGGTGTGCATCCTCTTTCTAAAAAACTCTTTCCTTTTTTACCTTCTGGCATTTTAGAAGATATAGATTTTAATAGTTTTTTAGTACCATTAGGAATATAATCAAAGATTTTTAAAGATAGTGGTTCATGATATATAGTATATCCTCCAAAGACCTCATCAGAACCTTCACCTGATAATATAACAGTTACATGTTTACTAGCTTCTTTTGCAATAAAATAAAGAGGAATTGCGGCAGGGTCTGCTACTGGAGAATCCATATGCCATATAATTTTAGGTATTTCATTAGCGAATTCCTCTGCTGAGATAACTTTGCTTATATTTTCAACACCTAATTTATCAGCAGTTTCTTTGGCTAAATCAATTTCAGTATATCCTTCTCTATCAAATCCTATAGTAAAAGTTTTAATATCAGGTTTAAATTTTTTAGCAAGGGCAGTTACTACAGTGGAATCTATACCACCAGATAGGAAAGTTGCTACGGGAACTTCTGACTGCATATGAAGTTCAACAGATCTTTCTAACACATCTCTGATTTCTTTCATTCTTTCATCTTTTGGCATTGGTGTTGGATTAAATTGTAATGAGTAATATTGGTTTATTTCATGTTTTTTACCTAATTCTTTTCTTATCGTATGACCTGGTTTTAAGATTTTAACATCTTCAAGCATAGTATTTGGCTCAGGCACAAACTGGAAAGTTAGGTAGTTATGAAGAGATTCTTCATCAATTTTTTTATAAGCAGTATCTTTGTTTGAATAAAAACTCTTAAGCTCAGAAGCTATATATAATCCATTATCATTTTCTATATAATAGAAAGGTTTTATTCCAAATTGGTCTCTTGCACCAAAAAATACATTTTTAGTTTTATCCCAAATTATAAATGAAAACATACCTCTTAATTTACTTACAAAGCTTTCACCATAATGTTTATAAAGTGTTGCAATAACTTCAATTTCTGAATTAGTATTAAATTCATATCCTTCTTTTTTTAAGTCTTCTCTTAATTCTAAGTAGTTATATATTTCACCGTTGAATACTAACTCATATTGACCATTATTATGGCTATAAGGTTGTCTTCCATTTTCTAAGTCAAGTATACTTAGTCTTCTAAATCCTAGATAAACATGTTCATCAACATATTCTCCATCTTGATTTGGTCCTCTATGAATAATAGATGCTGTCATTGAAGTTAATGCATCCTTAGTTTCAACATTCATCGGCGTATTACTAAAAAATGTTACAAATCCACACATGTTACTTCCTCCTCAGCGATGAATTTTATAATATTTTATTCTTATTTTTTCATTTTATATTAATAAAAAAAACTGGTCAATATATAAAATATCGTCACTATTATGTATTTTAACTTTCATAAATAATTTTATTCGCATAGTTTATAGTATAGCACAATTATTTTAAAATGGTTATAAAAAAAATTAAGATTAGACATATTTTAATAAAAAATAAATAAAATTACATATGTAGATATATATTAACCTTTACTTACATAAAATATTAGTATAATAAATTATTTTGTCATATTTTAAAAAAAGAAAAAATATGGAAAAAGAAGGTAATTATAATAAATGGTAGAATATGTTAATTATGAAAAATTACAGCTTTTAAAAGGAGAGATATGATGAGTAATGTAAATAAACTAGGTAAAAATATAGCCTTTTATTATTATGGAGATGATCATATGATTATAAATATATATAATTACATAAAGGGTTGCATTAAGGATAATGTATATGTTTATTTAAATATTGAAGATAGACTCTATAATCTCTTATATAATTTTTTGGAGGATACAGAAAAATTAATGGTATGTAATAAAACAATAGATAACATAACATTAAATAGTGACTTTGAAGCAATAAAAGAGTTTCTAGCACGATATAGAGATAACAAAATTGAAAGTGGATTTTCTGATGTAAGATTTGTAATTGATGTAAAAGGAATAATAAATTCAAGTGGTAAAGTACTATTTAAAGAACTTTCTAATTCATTATATGATATATGTTTATATAATAATATGACTGTTTTAATGTTATATGATTTTGGAAATTATATGAATAACGGTAAAATTATAGACAAAGATATTATAAAGCTTTCTTATATTAATCATAGTCATAGAATGTTTGCAGATGATATAATACCTATCGAAGAATTCATGAATAATACAAATTTAGCTTAATTAAAATATTATTAGTTTTATATCATTGGTTTTACTTCCGAACTATACTAAAGGGTAACCATAAAGGGCTTTGCGTTGCTTCAGGGGTGGTAAAAAAGTTAATTAATATATCAAACTGTTAACTTACATTAGGATATACATTTGACTTTAGAGTAGTTTAGCTATATATGTAACTAAAGACAATTTACCTTCATATTATATAAAAGTATATTCTCCTATATAATGACATGAAATTACAAGTCATTATAGTGGAATATCTATTAGTAAATTTACTGATTTAATCTATTATAGATTTAGAATTAGTGCTACTATGGAGGTAAATATGATTACTATTAGTTTGTGTATGATTGTTAAAGATGAAGAAGATGTAATAGAAAGATGTTTAGATTCAGTAAAAGATATTGTAGATGAGATAATCATTGTTGATACTGGTTCTAAGGATAACACTATTAATTTAGCTAAGAAATATACAGATAATGTGTATAAATTTAAATGGATAGATGATTTTGGGGCTGCTAGAAATTATTCTTTTAGCAAAGCTACAAAAGAGTATATATTATGGTTAGATGCAGATGATATCTTTCTTCCTGAAGATAGAGAAAAGTTTAAACAGCTTAAAGAAACTTTAGATAGCTCTGTAGATTCTGTTACCATGGATTATCAAACTCACTTTGATGAATTTGGCAATCCTATTTTGACTTTTAAAAGAAACAGATTAGTGAAGCGTGAAAGAAATTTTTTATGGATAGGATTTATACATGAATATCTTTCAGTATTTGGCAAAACTTTAGATAGTGATATAAAAGTAGTTCATAAAAAAATAAAAGGTAGTGGAAATAGAAATTTAATAATATATCAAAATAAATTAAAAGAGGGACATATATTTAATGCTAGAGATACCTATTATTATGGAAAAGAACTTTTTTATAATGGAATTTATGAAGAAGCAATTAAGAAGCTTGAAGAATTTATGGACATGGATGGCTGGGTTGAGGATAAAATAGATGCATTGTACAAAATTGCTGATTGTTATGACGGCATAAAGAACTACAAAAAAGCTAGGGAAAGTTGTTTAAGGGCATTTGAATATAGTACCCCTAGAGCAGAGAGTTGTTATAGATTAGGTTATTTCTTCCAAAAAGAGGAGCGATATAATGAAGCAATATATTGGTATGATACTGCCACTAAATTGAAAGTTCCTGAAAATTTTTTAGGATTTATAAGTATAGATTATTGGACATGGCGTCCTCATCTTCAGTTATGTGTTTGTTATTATAAGATAAACAAAGTACGAGAATCTTTTGAGCATAATGAATTAGCAGCAAAATTTAGACCTAATGATAAAAATATTTTAAATAATAGAGAATTTTTTAAGAGTATTGGTATAGAATAATATTATTAGTTTTGAAAACCTCCATAAAATTTGGAGGTTTTAATATTAATTTAAATTAAATCTTGAGAATGAGGTGCTGTTAATAATGCAAACAAATGATTTGAAATTATTACAAAATTTAAAGACTGCAACATTATCTATGGGGTGATTTTGGAGCCCAGATGCCAAGTTTGGTATAGTGGATGGAGTTATTAGAACTAGAGTAGGATACTGCGGAGGAACTACAATAAATCCTAATTATAAAAATATAGGAGATCATGCAGAAACTCTTGAATTTGATTATGATGGTAATAAAATTACCTATGAAGAAATAATAAATGGATTTTGGGATAGCCATACACCAGAAAATCGAACTGGAAATCCTCAATATAGATCTATTATATTTTATAGAACGGAAGAAGAAAAAATTATAGCAGAAAAGTCTAAAAGAGATTTTGAAAATTCTTTAAACATAAAATTTAATAAGGAGATAGTTCCCCTAAACAAATTTTATTTGGCAGAAAATTATCATCAAAAATTTTATCTTCAAAGGGCATCTATTTTAATGAAAGAGTTATCATTTAAATATTCTAATTTTAAAGATTTTATAGATTCACCTTTAACCTGCAAATTAAATGGATATTGCAGGGGATATGGAACTATTGAAATGCTAAAGAATAATATAGATGAAT
The DNA here is from genome assembly GCF_014836835.1 of Clostridium faecium. Lineage (GTDB taxonomy): Bacteria > Bacillota > Clostridia > Clostridiales > Clostridiaceae > Clostridium_J > Clostridium_J faecium. The sequence continues at coordinate 16,489 of NZ_JACSQB010000002.1, forward strand.
TTTCTTTAAATGAAATGTCAAAAAGGGCTTTAATAGATATAGTAGAGGGATATGGGATATAGTGTATGAATAAATATAGTATATAGTGGAAGTATAAAAATAAATTATTATTGCATTATATATTTTTTTATATTATTATGTAATTAAGGTAATTAATAATTGTTCTCAATAAATTTTGACTTTTGTTAATTGGTTATAATAAATTAAAAGCGAGGTATAAACTATGAGTATAGTTAAAATGAGTGAAAATGCTGCTAAAGAATTTAAGCAGTTTTTATTAGACAATGAAGTTACAGCTGATGTTATTAGAATACATTTTACAGGAATGAGCTGTTGTGGTCCATCATTCAACTTAGTTTTGGATGATAAGAAACCAGAAGATAATACAGAGGTAATAAATGATATAACGTTTTTAGTTGATAAAGATGTTACAGAACAATTTGGAGCATTAACAATATTATCTGGAGAAGAAAATGGCATGAGCGGATTTTCTATAGAACCAGAAAAGAAACCAGAAGGTGGCGGATGCTCATCTTGCTCTAGCTGTGGCTAATACTTAAGGAAGGAGGAATCCTTCCTTTTATTTATTATAAAATAAGTTTAAAATTTTCTAGTTTATATATAATATTTAGAATTTTAAAAGTCATAACTTTTAAGTACTTTATCTATTTTTATTGAAAATACTATCGTTAGTGTATATACTTTGTATAGGACTAAGAAAGGGGAGAGTATAATGGAAAATTCAATGAAAGAGTTTATTGGTGAAATAGACAAATCTCTAAATAAAATCTATAAAGGTGATATATTAAAAGGTAAAGTTTTATCTGTAAAAGATAATGATGTAGTAGTTAATATAAATTTTATGTATGATGGCATAATATATAAAAATGAAATATGTAAGGAAGAAGAAAGTTTAAAAGATTTTATAGCTGAAGGAGAAGAAGTAGACGTATATGTTTTAGGAATTAATGAAAGAGAAGGTTATGTTCTTTTATCAAAGAAAAAAGCAGATGCAATAAAATCATTAGATAATATAGAAAAGGCATATAAAAATAATGATGTAATTTCTGCTACTACAGTAGAAGTTATTAAAGGTGGAATAATAGCAGATGTTAATGGAATAAGAGCTTTTATTCCAGCATCACAAGTTTCTAATGAGTATGTAAAAGATCTATCTAAATTTGTTAATAAAACTTTTGATGTAAAGGTTATAGAATTCAATAGTGAAAATAACAAAATTGTATTATCAAGAAGAGTTCTTTTAGAAGAAGAAAAGCAAAACAACATTGATGCTTTATGGAATTCATTGAAAAAAGGTGAAAAAAGAAGTGGTATTGTATCAAAAATTGTTAATTTTGGAGCCTTTGTTGATTTAGGTGGAGTAGATGGATTAGTTCATTTAAATGATTTATCTTGGAAAAGAATTATGAATCCTAATGATGTAGTATCTGTAGGTGATGAAGTAGAAGTATACCTATTAGATTTTGATAGGGACAAAAATAGAATATCTTTAGCTTTAAAAGATATGGATTATAATCCTTGGGAGAATATTGAAAATAAATTTAATATTGGGGATATTGTTGAAGGAAAGGTAGTTAAGTTTACTAATTTTGGTGCTTTTGTTGAAATATCTGATGGAGTAGAAGGTCTAGTACACATTTCAGAAATTTCTGAAGAAAATATAACTAAGCCGCAGGATAAATTATCACTAGGGGAAACTGTTAAAGTTAAAATTTTAAATATGGATAAAAATAGAATTTCTTTAAGTATTAAAGAAACTGTTAGTGGTCCAAAAGAGGATTATGAAAAATATAATGACAATAGTGATGTAACTCTTGGTGATGTATTTAAAGATGCCTTAAAAAATTTTAAATTTGATTAATTTACTAAGAGAAACTAATATTTAAAATTAATATGATTTTTTATAAACACATGAAGTAATAATAACATTCTTCATGTGTTTTATTATGGTGCCTTATATTTCTAGTATATTAGTAAAATAAATAAACAAACTATTATTATAAAGTTATAAGGAGGAGTTCATTTATGGCAAAAAAAGGAATGAGAAGACCTAATGTTGAAGAACCACATGGAACAGAGAGCAATCATAAACAAAGGTTTCCTAAAAATGATTTTCATCCAGTGCCAGAAATTCAAGGCAAAGCAAAAAGTAAACATACTAAAGCAAATCCAATAAATTATGATGGGAAATGGTAAAAAGGAGATGAAATGTTATGGCCAAAGATAGTCAACCAGATAACAAAAAAGCTCGTATGGAAAAATGTAATTATCAAACACCTATAACAGAAGAAAATCAGAATCAAAATAGAAATGCTAAAAAACATTCTATAAAAAATTTTAAGAAAAATATCTAGCTAGGGTCACTCCTAGCTTATTTTAATAATTCTAGTTATATGAACATACTGTTATATACTGAAGAAGTAATTTAAAAGTTCTAGTATAAATTAAAAATGTTCATAATGGTGAATTTTGGATTACGTACTATGAATTGAATAAAGTTGTCAGCTATTAATTACCTAAAATGCTATAGTAAATGGTAATATTTTTTGCTAAAATTAGAATTGAAATAAATAATAGGGGGAGAATAATTATGAAAAAAGGGGATATTATTTGGGGAATTGTAGTTACAGTAGTAATATTTTTATTATTTAAGATATTAAATGGTCAAGATACAAACATTTTAACTATTTTTGCAAAATCTCATTCTTACATTATAGGATTTTTAAAAGTAGCTGTATTAGCTACTTTAGGGGAAATTTTAGCACTTAGAATATCAAAGGGAAATTATGAGAAACCTATAGGAATAGTATATAAATTTATTATATGGGGATTTATAGGTATAGCTTTTACCGTTGTTTTTGATATTTTTGCTAAAGGAGTAGCTGGTGTTATGGATTCAGGATTACTTCCTTCTGCTGAAAAAAATTCAGTTATGAATAGATTTTTATCTGCTTTTTTTACAAGTGCATTTATGAATATAATTTTTGCTCCAACATTTATGGCTTTTCATAGGATTACTGATACTTATATTGAACTTGGACATGGTAATTTCAATGAAATAAAAAAAGTAAAATTAAAAGAGGTGGTAAATAATATAGATTGGTATGGATATTTAAGTTTTGTTGTTTTGAAAACTATTCCGATTTTTTGGATTCCTGCACATACCATCACTTTTTTATTACCATCACAATATAGAGTGCTAGTAGCTGCAATTCTTTCTATGGTTTTAGGAGCTATTTTAGCATTATCTAAACCTAAAAAAAGTACCATTTCCCATAAATCTATTGTACAATAAAAATAAAATAATTAACATAATTAAGAAGGTGAAGAAAGATGAAAAATGAACAAAAGCATTGGATAGATTTCGAATATTTAGAAAACTTTATGGTAGATGTTTTTAAGGCAGTGGGAGTACCAGAGGAAGATGCAAAAATTTGTGCTGAAGTACTTATCACATCAGATAAAAGAGGAATTGATTCTCATGGTATTGGAAGATTAAAGCCAATTTATTATGATAGAATAAAAGATGGAATTTTAAATGCAAAAACCAAAATTGATATTATTAAAGAAACACCAACTACTGCAGTGTTAGATGGTAACAATGGACTTGGCCACGTTATAGGGAAAAAAGCAATGGATATAGCAATAGAAAAAGCTAAAGTATATGGTATGGGAATGGTGGCAGTTAGAAATTCTTCTCATTATGGTATAGCTGGTTATTATGCTACAATGGCCACAGAACAAGGGATGATAGGAATCACAGGAACTAATGCAAGACCATCTATTGCTCCAACTTTTGGAGTGGAAAATATGTTAGGCACTAACCCATTAACTTTTGGAATACCTACAGATGAGCAATTTCCTTTTGTTTTAGACTGTGCAACTTCCACTAGCCAAAGGGGAAAAATTGAGGTGTATGGTAGAGAAAATAAAGAATTACCTGAAGGCTGGGTAATAGATGAAGAAGGAAATAGCCGCGTTGATACTCATCAAATTTTAAAGGATTTAACACTTGGAAAGGCTGCTCTTACTCCATTGGGCGGTATTGGAGAAGAAACAGGAGGGTATAAAGGATATGGTTATGCTACAGTAGTAGAAATATTATCTGCAGCACTTCAAGGGGGAGCTTTTTTAAAAGCATTAAATGGATTTGAAGATGGCAAAAAAGTTCCTTATAGACTAGGACATTTCTTCATGGCAATAAATGTGGAAGCTTTTACTGAGCTAGATAAATTTAAAGCTACAACAGGAGAAATATTAAGGGCTCTTAGAAACTCTAAAAAAGCTCCTGGAATGGAAAGAATTTATACTGCTGGAGAAAAAGAATATGAGGCTTGGCTTTATAGAAAAGATAAAGGAGTTCCAGTAAATAAAGCATTGCAGCAGGATATTATAACCTTGAAAAAAGAATTAGGATTAAATAATTATACTTTTTCTTTTGAACAAAATTAACATTTAGAGGAATATGTTTAATGCATATTCCTCTTTTAATGTAAGTTCCATGTTAACAAAAAATCGAAGTCAAATAAAATTTCTTAATGGTTATATCTTAGATTATATTGATATTAATTTAAAATGAATTACTAAATAAATATTGTCCGTTAATTAAGCTTTAATTTTTGCTTAATTAACGGATTTTTTATATTATAAAATTTAAAATCACAAAAATAATAAAATCGATATACTATGGATATAACACTCATAATTTAATCTGTATACTCATAAATTCCTGTTAACAAATTGTTTTAATAAAAGGTTAATTTTTGATAAATTAATTATATGCTTTTGTTTATTAATTATTGGGATGTGAATTAATGAAAGAGTATGAAATAATTTTAAGATTATTAGTAGCCATGTTTATAGGTGGATTTATTGGATATGAAAGAGAATATAAACAAAGACCAGCAGGACTTAAAACCCATGCTCTAGTATGTATTAGTGCAGCTATAATATCTATGATACAAATATTAATTTCAAAGGATGCAATAAATATTATAAGTAGCAATATAGCTTTAAAAGAAGTTATAAAAGTAGATTTATCTAGATTAGGTGCACAAGTTATTACTGGTGTAGGATTCCTTGGAGCTGGAACAGTGATACAGGAAAAAGGATCAGTGAAAGGACTTACAACTGCTGCTTCAATTTGGATTGTTGCCTGCATTGGTCTAGCTATAGGAATGGGATATTACTTTTTAAGTATAATATCAACTATAGTAGTATTTTTAGTTTTAGTAATTTTTGGGAAAATAGAAAAAACACATATTGATAAAACTACAAAAATAAAAATAGAAATAAAATTTATAAATAGAGAAGCTGCAATATCAGCATTATATAGAGTTTTTGAAGAAAAAAATATAGAAGTTTTAAATATGGAATGTAAGTATAAGGAAGAGTGTAATAAAAATGTGGAATGTTGCACATACTATGTTTTAATTCCACCATATATCAATATTCTAAATCTTATAGCTGAACTCAATGCTTTTAAAGAATTTATAGAAATAAAAATTATGTAAATTAATTTAACAGCATTGAGCATAATAAGAATGAGTCTTGAATAAGGAGAGTTTTTATGAATTATGTTATAATTGACAGTATATCTTTAATTATACTTATAGTCTCATTATACATCATAGTTATAACCTTAAAGAGACATGAGGATAAAGAGAGAAAAATATTAACACTTGAGGAGTGTGAGCATTTTATTGTATGGAGAAATAACCCATTAAGAAAGATTAATCCTCCAGAAAAGCTAGAAAAAATAGTTGAAAGAGTAGCTAAAGGAGAAGTTGTAAGAGTCAATAACGAAAAAGTTTATAAAGATATATTAAAAATTATGAGCAGAACAGTAAAATTTAATAATTTAATACTTGTAAGGCAAGAAAAAAAGTGATATACTTTTATCAAATAAAATAAATCTTTAATACAGTCCAGAGAGGCTGCAAGATTATAAGGTAAAATTACTTACAGGTATACTATGACTTCTTGCAGTAGCAAGAAGTTTTTTTATTATGTATTACCTTTAAATCAGTCCAGAGAGGCTGAAAAGGGAGAAAGTTGATTTCTCCTTGGTAAAATTAAGGAGGTTTTTTTATGTCACAAAATGTTATTACAAAATCAAATGTTAAAAGTGAAGGGAATAAATCAGTACTTAAATCAGCACAAAGACTTGTGCTAGCATTTCAACACTTAATAGCTATGTTTGGTGCTACAGTGTTAGTTCCTATACTTACAGGATTTGATCCATCTATTGCACTGATTGCAGCAGGTTGTGGAACACTTATATTTCACCTATGTACTAAAGGAAAAGTTCCAGTATTTTTAGGATCATCTTTTGCATTCATACCAGTTATTATATCAGTAACAGAGCTACACAATGGTGACCTTAGATATGCTCAAGGAGGTATAGTGATAGCAGGACTTATATATGTAATTATTTCATTCTTTGTTCATAAAGTAGGGGTAAATAACATAAGGAAATTTTTACCAGCTCAAGTTGTTGGTCCAATGATAATATCTATAGGATTAAATTTAATACCAACTGCTTATGGTATGGCATCAGAAAATTTAATAATAGCAGCAATTACTTTATCAATAGCACTTATTATAACATTATTTAGCAAGGGATTTATAAAACAATTGTCAATTTTATTAGCAGTGACTATAGGATATTTAGTATCATTAAAATTAGGTATAGTAAATACTTCTTTAATATCAGAGGCGCCGCTATTATCAATACCAAACTTTACATTACCTAGATTTGACTTTTCATCAGTAGCAGTTATAGCACCAGTAGTTTTAGCAGTATTAATGGAGCATGTTGGAGATATTACTACAAATGGTCAAGTAGTTGGCAAAAATTTTATAGAAGATCCAGGACTAAATAGAACTTTGTTAGGTGACGGACTTGCAACAGTGTTTTCAGCATTTATAGGAGGACCAGCCAACACAACTTATGGAGAAAATACAGGAGTATTAGCAATAACTAAAAACTATGACCCATCTATAATAAGATTAACTGCAGTATTGGCTATAGTTCTTGGAGTAGTAGCTAAAATAGGAGGATTCCTACAATCAATACCTTCAGCAGTAATGGGGGGAATAAGCTTAATGCTCTTTAGTATGATAGCATTAATTGGATTTAAAACTATTAAAAATGAAAAAGTTATATTTAACATAAAAAATGTATTGATTATGAGTGTTATACTAATATTAGGAATTGGTACAGGACTAATTGAAAAGAAATTTGGATTTACACTAGGAATACCTGTAACAGAAACTGTTAAGATTTCTGGAGTTAGCCTAGCAGCAATATCAGGTGTAGCATTAAATGCAATACTAAATAGAAAAGAAATTAAGTAAAAATATATAATAAATAATAAATTGGGATGTGCTAATTTTTAGCACATCTTTTTAATTTATTATAAAATATTTTATATGATTTTTATTAAGATAAGATTAAAAGGCTAACATTTACTTTATTTTGTAGTATAATAAATTGTAATGAATAGTGATTTTTATGATAAAATAGATAAATTACTTAATAGTGTTGTGTAATTTATCTTATTGTGTATAGCATATTTTACTAAATTCTTTCTAATAGATTTTTAATATATCTATAAGTCACAACTAATAATATAAGCTTATAATATAAAATATCTTCTAGAGATGGAGGTATTAGTTTTATGAAGATATTAATAACAACAGATACATTTAAACCAGTAGTTAATGGAGTTGTAACATCAACTATAAATTTATATAATGAATTAAAACTACAAGGTCATGATGTAAAAATACTCACTTTATCAAATAGCGGTGAAACTTATATAGATAAAGATGTATATTATTTAAAGTCAAAATCAATATGGATTTATCCTGAAGCTAGAAGAGCAACATTTTCTATAACTAGCAACAATCTTATAAAAGAAATTATTGATTGGAAACCAGATATAGTACATTCGCAATCAGAATTTTCTACAATGATTATTGCTAGAAAGATAACCAAATCTTTAGGTATACCATTAGTCCACACTTATCATACCATGTATGAAGATTATCTTTCATATTTTTTAAAGGGAAAAGTAATCAATAAAGCTAGAGCAGCTAAAATAATAAAAATGTTATTAGATAAAGTAAATATGGTAATTGCTCCAACGGATAAAACAAAAAATGCTTTGATAAATTATGGGGTGGACGAGCCGATTAAAATAATACCTACAGGAATTGATTTATCACGATTTATGATAGAGTTTAGTGAAGATGAAAAAATAAACTTAAGAAAAAGTATTGGAATAAGTAAAGAAGATAAAGTATTAGTTTATATAGGAAGAATAGCTCAAGAAAAGAATATTGAAGAAATTATTGCAAATTTTAAATACATAGTTGCAGGAGAAAAAAAGGCAAAGCTTTTGATAGTAGGAGGCGGGCCTTATTTAGATGTGTTAAAAGAAGAAGCATATAAATTAAATCTTTTAGATAATATAATTTTTATTGGAATGGTAAAACCAGAAGATGTATATAAATATTATAAAATATCTGATATGTTTGTTACTGCTTCTACTAGTGAAACTCAAGGATTGACATATATAGAGGCATTAAGCTGTGGAACGCCTGTAATATGTAGATATGACCAGTGTATAGAAGATGTAGTTATAGATGATTACAATGGATATACTTACAGCAAGAATGAAGATTTTATATCTTATGCTATTAAACTTTTAAAAGATAATGAATTAAGAAAAGAATTTTCTTCAAATGCTTTAAGTAAATCTTATGAGTATTCAAGTGAATTATTTGGAATAAGAGTTTATGAAGTATATAAAGAAGTTTGCGAACAATCAATAAAGATAGATTTATTAGCAGCTAGATAAAGACTATAAGAGATTATATCTCTTATAGTCTTTTAACATTGACATATTTTTGATATGATTTATATGAAAAAGAAATTTATAATATTAAAGCTATGCTGATTTTGGGGGAATAATGGTGAAGCAAAAGATTAAAGATTTAAAAGAATGCCCTAGTGTTTATATAATGAAAGATAAGTCAAATATAGTTATATACGTAGGAAAATCTAAAAATTTGAAAAGAAGAGTATCTAGTTATTTTGGAAATAGAAATCATAGAAGCAGCAAAGTTCAAAAGCTTGTGAAAAACATTGATGATTTTGAATATATAACTACAGATACAGAATTAGAAGCTTTATTATTAGAAAGCAAACTGATTAAAACCTATAAACCATCCTATAATAAATTATTAAAAAATAATGAAAGATACCCCTATATAAAAATAACTGTTAATGAAGAATTTCCTAGGATAATCCTCTGTTATGAGAAAGAAAATGATGGAGCTTTATACTATGGACCTTTTACCAATTTTAATGCCACTTATCACGCAGTTAACAGCATAATAGATATTGTAAAAATACGCAAATGTAGTAGTATATCCAACTCTAGTTGTTTAAATTATAATTTAAATCTTTGCTTAGGAGTTTGCATAAATAAAAACCTTAAAAAGCAGTACATGGAGGAAATAAATATTGTAATAGAGTATTTATCCCTTAAAAATGATAATTTGCTAGAAAGATTTAATAAGTTAATGGAAATTTCAGCACTTGAATTAAACTTTGAATTAGCAGCAAAAACAAGAGATGATTTAAATAGAATTAAATATTTAAAACAAGACTTATATAATGTACAGATGTTAAATAGTGAGAGATGGTTAGTTATTATGGATTATATTGATGAAAATTATGTGAAACTGTTTTGTATGTGTAATAATGAGATATTGTATAAAGAAAAATATCTAATAAGAGATATGGATATAGATTTTATAGCAAAAATGATTTTTAGTTTATATAGTACTAATAATATGTATTCATATAATGGGGACTTAAAAGAAATTATAGATGAAGCTATGATAATAAATTCTTATTTAAAAAATAATGATATTGATTGTTTTGAAATAAAATCGCCTATTGATGGTGAAAAAGAATTTGTAACTGAAATAAAAAAATTTATTAAAAATATTATTTATAAAAAAGGTAGGGTGATACTATGACCTTTGAAAATATAAGCTTATTTGATATGGACAATAAAAATAATAATTCTTCTACCCCCTTAGCAGAAAGAATGAAACCTAAAAGTTTAGGTGAATATATTGGGCAAGAGCATGTTTTAGCTCCAGGAAAATTGCTTTATAGAGCTATTCAATCAGATAGACTTACATCTTTAATATTATATGGACCTCCAGGAACAGGAAAAACAAGTTTAGCAGCAGTAATTGCCAGCAGTACAAAAGCTAATTTTAAATCTATAAATGCTGTTACAAGTAATCTTAAAGAGTTAAGAGAAATAATAGACTGTGCGCTGGATGATTTAAGAATGTATAATAGGAAGACAATATTATTTATTGATGAAATACATAGATTTAATAAAAGTCAGCAAGATGCACTTCTTCCTCATGTGGAAAAGGGTGTTGTAATTTTAATTGGTGCTACTACAGAAAATCCTTTTTTTGAAGTAAATAAAGCTTTATTATCTAGATCTATGGTTTTTCAGTTGAATCCATTAAATGAAAAACACATAGAAAAATTAATATTGAGGGCACTAAATGATAAAGATAGCGGTTATGGAAATATAAATATTAAATTAACTAAAGATGCTATGAATTTCTTATGTATTACATCTGGTGGTGATGGCAGAAGAGCATTAAATGCATTAGAATTAGCAGTTTTAACTACTAATAAAAATAATGATGGTGTAATATATATTGATTTGAATGTAATTGAAGAATGTATTCAACGAAAACATATAACTTATGATAAGAACAGTGATAATCATTATGATGTTGTGTCTGCTTTTATTAAAAGTATGAGAGGTTCTGATCCTGATGCTGCAGTACATTATCTTGCTAGAATGTTATATGCTGGTGAAGATATAGAGTTTATTGCTAGAAGAATTTTAATAGCAGCTTCAGAAGATGTAGGAAATGCAGATCCTTATGCACTATTAGTAGCAAAAGCAGCACTGGATTCAGTTAAGGTTATAGGAATGCCAGAGGCGAGAATTATTTTATCTCAAGCTGTAACTTATATAGCTTGTGCACCAAAAAGTAATGCTGCTTATCTTGCAATAAATGAAGCTCTTAGAGATGTAGAAAATGAAGAAATTGGAGAAGTACCTGTGGCTTTAAGAGAGAAGGGGTATAGTGGAGCAGAAAGACTATACAATAACTCTGAAAAATATCTTTATCCTCATGATTATAATAACCATTACGTTAAACAACAATATTTACCAGATAAAATAAGGAATAAGAAATATTATAGACCTACTGAAATTGGATATGAAGGAAGATTGAAGGAGAGGCTTAAAAGGTTAAAATCAACAGGAGACATACAGCATAAATAAGGTGCTGTATTTTTTTATATATAATAAAAATAATTAACTTAACAGTTGGATATTAAATTAAAAATTATAAATTTTAATAGAAATTTTTAAATTTAAAAATTGTGAATTGAAAAGTCGTGACTTAAGTCACGATAACTTAGTTTATTAAGTAAAATATTACATTAGGGTCATATTGTAAATTTAAATACATTATCATAAAATGTATTTTTATTTTCAATTCCAATTTTAAAATTACTGATTAATTTTCATTAATCTATGCTTTCTTCTAAGCATTCTTCAATAACATCTGCAGTTATTACAAAAGTTGTATCTTTCATATAATTTCCTCCTTTTTAGTATATTTTTTTGTTACATTACATTATAACATCTTATTTTTAAAAAATCAATAGTGAATTTTAAAAAATATATTTATATTAAAATATGAAGTATATGTAATATAATTTGAATAATTGAACATCTTAAGTATATATAGCTAAATATTAAGGAGGAATAAAAAATGTCTCATAATGAAATATTTAAGATTAAAGATACTCATGGCAATAATGTTGAAATGGAGTTAATTGATGTTATTAAAATGGATGATAAAGAATACATTATTGCTGGACCTAAAAATTCTAATGAAGCATATGCTTATAGAGTAACTAGATTAGGTGATGAAATTGAATATACTTCAATAGGTACAGGTGATGAATTTAACAGGGTTCTTAGAAAATATAATGAAGGATAATAAAACTGTGGAGGATAGCGATGAAAGAAAGAGATAAGTGTAAAAAAGAAAATAATAAAGATTATATAAAAAAAGGTGTGAAAACTCAAAATCAAATTAGCAAAAATCAATTTGTCAATACTATTGAAGAACCAGCATTAAATGAAAGTGCCTTTGATAAACATAAAGTATCACATTAGTTTAGTATGTTTATTAAAATAATTATATTTTAAATTTGTAAAAAACCAAGTTTACAGGTGAGCATACTTGGTTTTTTATTTATTTTTAGAATAAATTACTTCATAATACACAAAATAAAAAAAGAATATTAGAAGTAAAGGAGATAAAACATGAAAAAGAAATTAGGCTTACACATAGTATTGGTTTTGTTTATCATAGCTTTTACTCTAATAGCTATAAGTTACCAAAATATTTATACAAGCTTTTTAGATAATAAAAACAATAATATTAAAAAAGTTATAAATGAAAAAGAATCTGAACTATTTGATAAAGAGGAAGCGCTTAAAAATTTATTAGAAAAAGTAGTAGAAAAAAGAACTGAAAAAGAAAAATTAAATAATTTACTAAAAGAAAAAGAAAACCAATTAAAGGTTTTGCAAAAAAATTGAAGAGGAATAAATGTTTTATGAAAAAGAAATTATATATAGCTCTTATAATACTAGCATTAGTAATAACAGAAGTATTTATGGTATCTTATAGCGTTAAAGATGATAAAAAAATAGCTTTGCTTAATAAATCTATTTCTCAAAATACTGCTAAGGTAGATACATTAGAAAATAAAATATACTCTACTAATATTAAAATTCAAGCATACAAAGACATAGAAAATAATATGAATATAGAAATTCAACAAATAAAAGAACATATTGATTCTTTAAATGAAAAGATAAAAATTGAAGAGAAAAAGCAAAGTGAAAAGAAAAAAAAGCAAAAAGAATTAATAAGCAGTATAGAAAATTATAGTGGTAATAAAACTACTGAATATTATATAGCTAATATCCCTGAGAAAAAAACAGCATATTTGACTTTTGATGATGGGCCAAGTAAAAACACTATGCAAATATTAGATATATTAAAAAAATATAATATTAAAGCTACATTTTTTGTAAATGGAAAAGAAGATGAATTTTCACTTAAAGTTTATGAACGAATTATAAAAGAAGGTCATAATTTAGGAAATCATACTTACAGCCATGAGTATGATTATATTTATAGTGATATGAACAATTTTGCTGAGGATTTTTATAAACTTCAAAATTTAATAAAATCTAATTATAATTATGAAATGAAAATTGCTAGATTTCCCGGTGGAAGCAACAATACGGTAAGTGAGAATTATAACCATGATATAATGAAAGATCTAAGCAAATTTTTAATTGTTAGTGGGTATACATATTTTGATTGGAATATTGACTCTAATGACAGCAAATTTATATGCCCAGATAAGAATTATATAATAAATTCTGTATTAGAAAACTCTAAAGAGATGAATTCTGCAATAATATTAATGCATGATAATGATATGAAAACCACTACTGTGGAGGCACTGCCTTCTATAATTAATGGACTTATTAATCAAGGATATGAATTTAAGTCTTTAGACCAATCACAATACACAGTTCAATTTTTAAGGGCTGTTTATTAATAGATTACATATGATTTAATATTTTATTTTAAGAAGAGTTGTTTATAAAAATTTTAAAAAATGTAGATATGTGGTTGTTCCTCAATCTTCAGTAATGTATACTACAAATAGTTAAAGGTTTAAAGGGGGATAATCTATGTCAGTTTATATTTATAACGTTTTAAGTAGAAAAAAAGAACTATTTGTTCCAATAGAAGAGGGTAAAGTGAAGATGTATGCTTGTGGTATAACTGTATCTGGTGATGCACATATTGGACACGCATATCAATCAGTTATATTTGATGTTATAAAGAAATATTTAGAATACGAGGGTTATAAAGTTACATATGTGAGGAATTACACAGATGTAGATGATAAGATTATAGCAAAAGGTAAGAAACTAGGAATAGACCCACAAAAATATGCTGAAAATCAAATATTAAAGACAGATTCTGAATTGGATAAGCTTGGAAATGACAGACCTACAATTCAAGCAAAGGCCACTGAAAATATTACGGAAATGATTGAATTTATTGAAAAGCTTATTGAAAAAGGTTATGCATATGCAACAAAGTTTGGAGATGTGTTTTTTTCTGTAAATAAATATTCACAATATGGAAAACTATCAAATAGAGTTATCAAAGACAGCATTAGTGGAGTTAGAAAAGAAATAGAGCCAGGAAAAATAGAAGATGAGGATTTTGCACTATGGAAAAGTGCAAAGGCTGGAGAAATTTACTGGGAAGCTCCATGGGGTAAAGGGCGCCCAGGATGGCATATTGAATGCTCTACTATGAGTATGAAATATTTAGGAGAGACAATGGATATTCATGGTGGAGGAAAAGACCTTATATTTCCCCATCATGAAAATGAAATTGCTCAGTCAGAAGCTTTAACAGGAAAACAGTTTTCTAACTATTGGATACATAATGGACTTGTTAAACTCAATGGTCAAAAAATGAGTAAATCATTAGGTAATGTAATTTCAATAGAAGAATTATTAGATAAATATAATTCAGATGTAATAAGATTTGTTCTTTTGCAAAATAATTATAAATCAGATTTAAATATAGTGGATGGTATATTTGAAGAAGTAGAAAGACATATCTATAATTTTTATAAAATATTTAATGAAATTGATAATTTAAAACATGAAGATACTACAGATGAAATTCAACTTCCATATAGTATAGAAGGTGAATTTAAAGAAGCAATGAGAAATGATTTTAATACAGCTGTTGCTATTTCAAATTTATTTAAATATTTTCATGGCATGAATAGCATGATTAATAAAAATAAGGATATTGCTGTATTAAAGTTAATGAAAGAAACTATAATAAGAATATATAGAATTTTGGGATTACTTCAAAATAACCCTAAGAATATAATTACTCAAATACGAAACAAATATTTAGAGAAAAACAAAGTAACAGAAGAGGAGATTAATTTTCTTATTGAAAAAAGAAGCAAATATAAAGAAAATAAAGATTATGAAAATGCTGATTTAATAAAAAAACAGCTATTAGATAAAGGAATAATTATTTTAGATAGAAAAAACAGTACAGAATGGGATGTTTCTTTATAGTGATAAAAGTTTAAACAAAGGGATGATATGGGTGAAAGTTGATATAAAAATGCCCAAAGAGGCGGAAATAATAATTGATACATTATATAAAAATGGATTTGAAGGATTTGCAGTAGGTGGATGTATACGTGACAGTTTACTTGGATTGGAACCTAAAGATTGGGATATTACTACTAATTCTCCCCCTTACAAAACTAAAGAATTATTCAATTCATTAGGTTATAAGGTAGTAGAAACAGGAATACAGCATGGTACAGTTACAGTAATTATAAATAAAAACCCCTATGAAATTACCACTTATAGAATAGAAGGAGATTATGTAGATAATAGAAAACCTTCTAAAGTGTATTATACTAAAAATTTAGGAGAAGATTTAAAGAGAAGGGATTTTACTATTAATACTTTTGCTTATAACTATAAATCAGGGTTAATAGATTATTTTAATGGAATAAAAGATTTAAATAACAAAATAATTAGGACAGTAGGGAATGGCAGCGAAAGGTTTCAAGAGGATGCACTAAGAATGTTAAGAGCCATAAGATTCAGCAGTGAACTAGGCTTTAATATAGATAATTACACAGAAAAAGCTGTGTTAGAAAATAGTAATCTTCTTAAAAACATTAGTGTAGAAAGAATTAGGGATGAGTTAAAAAAAATATTAACTTCTGATAACCCATCAAAAGGAATAATAAAATTAGTAGAATTAAACCTTATGGAATATATAATACCTGAATTGCTAAAATTAGTAGATTTTGATCAGAGAAGTAAGTATCATGATAAAGATATTTTTAATCATGTCATGACAGTGCTAGATGGTACTGAGAATAATTTATATTTAAGATTGGCCGCCTTATTACATGACATAGGAAAACCAATAACATTTACCATTGATAATAATGGAAGAGGACATTTTTATGGACATGAATTCACAGGAGAAAAAATTACAATAGAAATACTTAAAAATTTAAAATTTGATAATAATACAATTAATAAGATTTCAAAATTGGTTAAAAATCATATGAAGATACCTTCTACAAAAAATATAGTAAAGGTTAAAAAATATATAAATGAAATAGGAAAAGAAGACTTATATCTTTTATTTCAACTTATGATTGCTGATAGGAAAGCTTCTGCTCCTGAATATAGAAAATATGATGATATATTAAAACTAAAAAATTTATGTGATGAAATAATTAATAGCAGGGAACCTTTAACTTTTAAGGATATGAATATAAATGGAAATGATTTGATTTGTCAAGGTATAGCAGAAGGGCAAAATATAGGTATAATACTTAAATATTTATTAGAGCTAATTCTTGAAAATCCTAAATTAAATAGCAAAGAAATACTAATAGAAAAAGCTAGAAATTATGCTAAGAATTATTTGTAAATAACATTATTATAATATATAATGAAAATGTGTTTTACTTTGAAAGGAGATAATTATGGAAGATAAAAAAATAATAACAGTATTAGATGCTGAAACTAATGAAAAGGTTGAATTAGAATTAGTAGAAGAAATTAATTTAAATGATACTAAATATGTACTATTAGCACCAGTAGATAATGAGGAAGATGCTTATATATATAAAATAGTTAATGTAGATGGCAAAGATACCTATGAAATGGTTGATAACGAAGAAGAATTTAATGCTGTAGTAGCAGAATATGATAAATTATTTGATGAAACTATAAATGAATAAATAAAAAACATCTAGAGTATTTCTAGATGTTTTTTTACTTATGGTAGTAACTTAAATTCATATCCTTGAGCTTTTATCTCTTTTATTACTTCATCTAATATTTCAGTATTAGTTTTTGAAACAGCATGAACTAACATAATAGAACCATTGTGAATGCCATTTAATATAGTTTGTTTAGCTGTATCTGGATTAGGCTGATTATTTTTATCCCAATCGTGATAAGCAAAGCTCCAAAATATAGTTTTATATCCTAGATTTTTTGTCATAGCTAAGCTTTTTTCTGAGTATTCCCCCATAGGAGGTCTAAAAAATTTAGGCATATCTTCACCAGTAACCTCTTTAAATTTATCTTCAACATCTTTAAATTCATTATTGAACTTAGTTTCATCTCCAGTTACTGTAGGCATAGATGGATGGGTATTAGAGTGATTACCTACAATATGACCTTCATCTACCATTCTCTTTATTAAATCAGGATTATCTCTAATATAAGGGGAAGTAACAAAGAAAATTGCTTTTACATCATTATCTTTTAATATATCTAATATTTTAGCTGTATAACCATTTTCATATCCTTCATCAAAAGTTAAATATATGACCTTTTCATCAGTATTTCCTACATATAATGCATCATATTTATTTAAATCAAACTTTAATTTTGTATTTATCTCTGGAGTAGTATGATCTTTATTTGGTTTATACCACCAACTAATTTTAGTATTATCTAAATTTGTATCAATTTTAGTTGTATTTTGTTGATTATTATTAGAAGAATCATTTTCATTAGTATTTAATATATCTTTTTTTTCAAAAGATTTTGCTGATACAATAGATTTTCTGTTATTTTTAAATGTATTATATTGAGTATTGTTAACAGCTGGCAAGTTAGCCACTATTAAAGAAAAACATAAACTTAGAGTTAAAATTTTTATTTTGTTCATGTAATAATCTCCTTTCTCAAATAAAATTAACTCTTATTATTTAACAAAAATATCATTTCATTTAAATGAAATACTTATTATAGTTTTAGCAATAGAAAATAATATATGCAAATAATATTAAGGCAACTTTTGGGTAAATATTATTATAAAAAATAAACATAATAAAATTAAAAGAAAGGAGAGAAAGCATGGACATAAATGTTATTAATAATTTTCCTAAAAAACTTCCAATGCAACACCAAAACAAACAGCCAGGTATTGAATCGTTGATGAATCCTCTACCTATATTTGACGATGAAAATTACATACCATCAAATAAATTAAAAGATAAAGTAGTATTGATTACAGGAGGAGACAGTGGAATAGGAAGAGCAGTTTCTATACTATTTGCAAAAGAAGGAGCAAAAATAGCAATTTCCTATTTAGATGAAGAAGAAGATGCAAAGGAAACAAAAAGAATAATTGAAAAATATAATGGTCAATGTATTTTATTGCCAGGAGATATAGGAGATGAAAATGTTTGTAATAATATAGTTGAAGAAACTGTAAAGAGGTTTAAAAAAATAGATATACTAATAAATAATGCAGGAGAACAACATGTGCAGCAAAAAATAGAAGATATAACTAAGGAACAATTAGAAAAAACTTTTAAAACTAATTTATTTAGTATGTTTTATATAACTAAGGCAGCGTTAAAATATATGTCTCCAGGAGGAAATATAATTAATACTACTTCTATAACTGCTTATGAAGGGCATAAGACACTAATTGATTATTCCTGTACAAAGGGGGCAATTGTGACTTTTACACGGTCTATGGCATTGTCACTTCAAGATAAACAAATTAGAGTAAATGCAGTGGCTCCAGGACCAATTTGGACTCCGTTGATTCCAGCTAGTTTTAATGAAAATGAAGTTGTACAGTTTGGCAGTAATTCTCCTAGTAAAAGACCAGGTCAACCAGTGGAATTAGCAGGAGCTTATTTATATTTGGCTAGTGATTTATCCTCTTATGTATCTGGAGAGATAATTCATGTTAATGGTGGAACAATAATAAATGGATAAAATTTATAAATATTTAATTAACAACCTATGAAAAAAGATTGTCTATTTATTTATGGCTATTAAAAGTGATTTAATATTAAGTAAAAATCAAATTTAAAAAAGCCTTCATTTTCATGAAGGCTTTGAATTTTCAGTAAATTAAAGTTGATTAGATTGTTTTTCTACTAATCTTAACTTTCTTGCTTTAAGTTTAACCTCTGGCTCTTTTGGAAGGGCAAATTTTGGAATAAATCTATCCCAACCGGTAACAGTAAGTATTAGTATAGAAAATACAGCTATAAATGCCATAAAGTTATATTTAATTATATCTGTTACTACAAAATCATGTAATGGATATATAGCAGAAGCTATACCTACATAGAATGTCATATATACATGCCATGGAATTATTTGAGATCCAAAAACACCAAGTGCATCAGAGAAGGTAGCATTTCTTAAACGAAGTTTATACATTGACTCCTCATCACCTTCAACATTTTCGTCAACTATTTCTTTGATGATTGGTCCAATTGTAACTATTTGAGCCATTTCATCTGCAAGAGCAGCGTTTCCTAAGATAGAAAGACATCCATTCCAGAACATAAGCTGTCTTACATTTTTAGATAGTTTAACAACTAAATTTGAGATAGGTTTGAAAGCATTCATTTTTGACATAAGTCCTCCAAAGGCTCCTACCCACATCATCATAACTATAACCCAGCCGCCAGCTTCAGCAAATCCGCCTTGAACCAAATCCATAAATGCAGGTACTGATTCTACAGTTCCAGCTAACAAACCAAGTAATAATGAAGAAATTATTCCTATTGCTAAGCAGGCAAGTGTTTGTACACCTTTAACAGCAGCTCCAATAACTAAAATTAGAGGAATGATCATATAATATGGAACTCCATATTTAACTTGATTTAATAAATCAATGGCTTCTGGCTTTTGTTCTTGTAAAACGGTCCAAACATCACTAGGTATTGCATCTATAGCAGCAGAAGCGCTTGTAGCAGTTGTAGGTAAATCCATAACTAAGCTTGCTATGAAGAATGCTATAGCTGTAATAACTAGACAAATTACTGACCAAACTCCTTGGTGTCGTATTCTATCAATAACTTCAACTTTTTGAATACCTGAACTAACTACAGTAGTATCAGATATAAGACCGATATTATCTCCAAAGCATGCACCACCAGCAATTGCAGCTGTAGTTAATACTATGCTTCCATCAACTATATGGCATAACCACAAGAAAATAGGAGCACAAGCTGCGAAAGTACCCCAAGAAGTACCAGTAGCAACGGATAATACAGATGTAACCAAGAAACCGGTTACAGCAACTGTTCGTCCATTTAATCCTAGATTAAGTGCTAAATTAACGATTGAAGCACCAACTCCAGTAGACATAAATGCTGATGCCATTGCATAAGCAAGCATTAATATAAAGAATACTAATTGCATACTTTTAACGTTATCAACGGCACAGTCGACTATTTCGTCAAATTTTAGTTTTTCAGTTAATTTTACAATAAGTGCTGCGTAAACAGTTGCTATTGGTGCTGCAAGCAGTGCATCCACCTTTAACATCATAAGTCCTGCCATCACTATGACAGGTGAAAGTTTTAATAATGCTAACATAAAATAATCCCCCCTGATAGCTTTTGTTAAAATACTAACTTTTAGTTATAGGTAAATTATAAAACCTTTTTGCAAAAAATTCAACGTATTTTGAAAATTTAAATAATTTATTTATAAAATAAAGTTTTTTTAATAAATGGTGCAAAAAACAAGTCAATAATTGTCATTTATTCCATAATCATAAAAAATAAAAAAGCATTAAAACTAATTTTTAGTCTTAATGCTTTTACAAAAATATTAATAATCAGATGTAATTTTGCTATCTTTAGTTACTATAGCTATAGATGCACTAGCACCTATTCTATTTGCACCGGCTTCTATAAACTTTAATGCATCTTCTGTAGTTCTAACACCACCAGAAGCTTTAACTCCTATATGCGGGCCAACTACTTTTCTCATTAATTTAACGTCTTCTACAGTTGCACCACCAGTACTAAAGCCAGTTGAAGTTTTTACAAAGTCTGCACCAGCCTCCACAGAAAGTTCACATGCTTTAATTTTTTCTTCTTCTGTTAATAGACATGTCTCTATTATAACTTTAACTAAAGCCTTATCTTTTGCAGTTTCTACAACTTCTTTTATATCTTTTAATACTAAATCATAATTTTTATTTTTTATTTCTCCTATATTTATAACCATATCAATTTCATTTGCACCTAATTCAATAGCTCTAGCAGTTTCAAAAGCTTTAGCTTTTGAATCCATAGCACCTAATGGGAAACCTACTACTGTGCATACTAAAACATCTGAATCTTTTAATTCCTCAGCTACAAGCTTGGTATGACAAGAATTAACACAAACAGATTTAAATTTATATTCTTTAGCTTCATCACAGATTTTTTTTATTTCTTCTATAGTAGCATCTGCCTTTAATAATGTGTGATCAATCATTGAAGCAATATTCATATTATAAAACCTCCATTGTCTAATAAGACACTAATTTGTATTACTTTTTCGAAAAAATAATATACCCCTATAGGGTATATTATTATAATAAATTAAATTGTAATAATAGTCAATAGCTAACAATGTATCCCTATATAGGGTTCCTCAATGGAATTAACTTATGCATGATTTTAATTCACATAATAAAAAATCTTTTTTACAAATGAAAATTAAGAATGAAAGATATGAATTATGGATTGTTATTATCTAATATTTTAAATAGGTTATTATATCTAGCTAATACTTCTTTATCTTCAATTTTAGAACCTGAATTAAAAAAAGTAATATTACCGTTGCCTTCTTTTAATAGTTTCATTTCTTCTAAAGTGTTTTTAAGATTCTTTACAGTACCAATATTTCCATCAATTATATTAGTATCTGATGGAAGCAATTTTTTAAAAATATTTTTATAAAAAGAAAAATGAGTGCATCCTAATACAATAGTTTCATAATTATTTAAATAGTATTTATTTAATTCTTCTTTAAGGTAAGCCATAACTATTTCTTCATTAAACTCAAATCTTTCAGAGAGTTGAACTAATCCTGGAAGAGGTAATAAATCAACAATATGTTCATTATCTAATCTAGTGATAAGATGTTTTAATTTATCTTCTTTTAAAGTTAAAGCTGTACCTGTGACTAAAATACGCTTATTAGAATTTTTAGTTATTTCAACAGCAGGCTTTACAGCTGGTTCCATGCCTATAATTGGAATGTTATATTTAGCTCTTAAATCATCTATAGCAATACTTGTAGCAGTATTGCAAGCTATCACTATTGCTTTAACTTTTTGGCTTATAATAAAGTCTACAGCGCCAAAAATATACTTTTTTACTTCAGTTTTAGGTTTTGGTCCATATGGAACATTTGATGTATCAGCATAATAAAGATAATCCTCTTGAGGTAATATTTTTAATGCTTCATGTAATACAGTAATGCCTCCAATACCAGAATCAAAAAATCCTATTTTCATATTTATTCCTCCAACAAGCAAAGTTTATATATAAATTTAGTATATGCAATCTTATTATAATATAAAGATAAAATAAATAGTATTACTTTAAATAATTTAATAATTTACAATTTGAATATGACAGTGTAGGGGAGGGCAGCTTTTATTGGAAAATAAATTAAGAGAGCCTTAAGGCTCTCTTAATTTATTTTCTTATATTAAAATTTTCTTATCATTTCAAAGGTAAAAGGATTTTCTTTTTTTCTTTTGGTAAATTTACCAGATAAAATATAAGAAAATAGCAAGAAAACAAATCCTATAACACTACCATATAATTCATAGTTTTTCATTCCTAAATATTTAAATAAGGATATTCCGCCTATAAGACCTAATAAGGTCATTACAGTTGGGAAAAGATATGCCCAAAAGGTCATTTTAGAAAAAGTTTTATCATGTATAGAAACTAATACTTCATCGCCAACAGAAGCATTTAAAGTGTTTTCAATATTTATAATTATCATATCTGAAGGACAATTGCCCTTACATCCAGAACAGTTGCCGCCGCATCCTGATTTTTTCACAAATGCAACTTCTGCAATGTTGCCATTTACTTTCTTAATACGTCCTTTTTGATCCATTTTATCACCTCAATGAATTTAAATAAAAAATTTTTAATAATAAAAGACTTACAATTGTAAGTCTTTTATTATCTATATTGTATAACTAATTTGCCATTTCAGCAACTTTAGATTTGCGTAAATTTTCAATTGAATGTTTAGGGCATTTATTTGAACAAATACCACAATTTACACACTTGCTATAATCTATTACTGGTAGGTTGTTTTCCATAACTATTGCTTCTTTTGGACAATTTTTTGCACATAATGAGCAAGATATACAACCTACAGAACAAGCATCCATAACTTCTTTACCTTTAGCTTTTGAATTACATTGCACACGAACTTTAGAACTCTTTGGAACAAGTCCAATGATTCCTTTAGGACAAATATTTACGCAAGCACCGCAGGCAACACATTTGTCTTCTATAATTTGTGCAACACCATTTACTATTTCTAAAGCATCAAATTTACATACTTTAACACAGCTGCCTAGTCCTAAACAACCATCTGCACAAGCTTTAGAACCACTGCCAGGTACGTTCATGGCTTCATTACAATCTTTTATACCAAAGTATAAGCTTTTCTCTTTAGCAGCATTACAAGTACCTTTACATCTTACATAAGCTACTTGAGGTTCACTCTCTTCAAGAGAAACACCTAAAATATTGGAGATTTTTTCAGCACAAGCAGAACCACCAGGTGCGCATAAATTAGTAGCTACTCCATCAGTTACTACAGCTTCTGCATATGCATCACAACCTGCAAAACCGCATCCACCGCAATTAGCTCCAGGTAAACAATCTCTTACTAAAGGTATTCTCTCATCAACTTCAACTTTAAATTTATCGTTAGCATATCCAAGTAATAAACCAAATAGGAGTCCAAGACCGCCAAGGCTTAGTACAGGATATAAAATTGCTTTTAATTCCATTAAAAGACCTCCTTATATAAGACCGTTGAATCCAAAGAAAGCGATTGCCATAAGACCAGCTGTTACTAGTGCAATCGGTAATCCTTGGAATACTTCAGGCATGTCAGTGTTTTCTTCCATACGTTCTCTAAGACCAGCTAAAAGAACTATGGCAAGCATATATCCTAAAGAAGCTCCTAAGCCGTTAACTATAGCTTCAATTAAGTTGTATCCATTTTCTATGTTTAAAACTGCAATACCAAGTACTGCACAGTTTGTTGTTATAAGTGGTAAGAATATACCAAGAGCTCTATACAAACCAGGATTAGTTTTCTTTATAACTATTTCAATAAATTGTACTAATGACGCAATAACAAGTACAAAGGCTAAGGTTGATAAATATTCTATATTAAGTGGTTTTAATATAAACATATTTACAATGTAAGTTATGATTGAAGACAATACTATTACGAATACAACGGCAAAGCCCATTCCTTTAGCAGTTTCTGTTTTCTTTGATACTCCTAAGAATGAACATATCCCTAAGAATTTAGCTAATAATACATTATTAACAAGTAATGCACTTAAAAATATACTAAAAAGTCCCAAATTTATTCACCTCTCTATTGCTTATTTAACAGCTTTAGCTTTCTTTTCTTTAGATATTTTAATTTGATTCATTACAGCAAGTATAATTCCTAAAGTTATGAAAGCACCTGGTGCTAATTGCATAATTCCCATTGGTTCATATGAACTTGGAAGTATTTGAACTCCATATATTGTTCCAGAACCTAATAGTTCTCTTATACATGCCAATATTGTTAATGCAACTGTAAAACCAAGACCCATGCCTATAGCATCAAATATAGAACTTATCACTGAATTTTTAGATGCGTAAGCTTCAGCTCTACCTAAAATTATACAGTTAACAACTATAAGCGGTATGAATATACCTAAAGATTTGTAAAGTTCTGGTAAATAAGCTTGAACTAAGAATTGTATTAAAGTTACGAAACTAGCTATTACAACTATAAAAGCTGGTATTCTTATTTTATCTGGAATAAGCTTTCTAAGCATAGAAATAACTGCATTTGAACCAATTAGAACAGCAGTAGCTGCAAGACCCATACCTATAGCATTTTTTACACTGCTTGTAACAGCTAGAGTAGGGCACATAGCTAGAACTTGTACAAAAACAGGGTTATCTGTAATTATTCCAGATTTTAATCTTTCTATAAGTTTTTTCATGATTACTGTGCTCCTTTCAATTGTTCATTAAATGCTTTTGTTGCAATATTTACACCATCAGTTACAGCCTTAGATGTAATTGTTGCACCTGAAAGAGCAGAAATTTGATCATCTCCTGAAGCATCACCTTTAACAACATTTAACTCTGTTTCTGCTTTTTTATCTTTAAATTTATCAGTAAATTCAGGTTCTGCTGCTTTTGCTCCAAGTCCTGGTGTTTCAGTATGGGATAATATTTTTATTCCTTTTACTGTTCCATCAGCTGATATTCCTACCATCATGTTAATATCACCGCCATAACCTTTAGTAGAAATATTTAAGCAATATCCAACATTTGCTCCACCTTTAACGCCGCTTTGTACAGCTAAAATTTCAGGTGTTGAACTATTATCAAATTTAAATTCTTCAAAATCTTCTGCATCTGGAAGTATTTCTCTCATTGCAGCATTCTTTTCTTCTTTTTCTTTAGCCATAATTGGCTCCATTGTCACTGAGTAAGCAATTCCTAAAATTATTCCAGCAATAGCTGCTATTGTAAGAAGTATTCCACCTAATTTTAAATTCTCTTTCACTTATTTTACCTCCCCAAAAGCACGTGGCTTGAAAAATTTATCAATCATAGGTACAAACAAGTTCATGATTAATATTGAATAAGATACACCTTCTGCATATCCTCCAAATATACGTATTACTGCAGTTAATATACCACAACAAATACCGAATACTATATGACCTTTTGTAGTCATTGGAGAAGTTGTATAGTCAGTAGCCATAAAACAAGCACCTAAGATTAATCCGCCGGAAAACATTTCTATTAAAGCTTGTTGTGCGACAAATCCGTATCTTCCAAATTTTCCGAGTACTAATGTTAGTATAAAAGTAGTTGCTATATAACTTAAAGGTATATGAATTTTAATAACTCTTCTATAAATTAAATAAGCACATCCTATTAATAATGCTAATGCTGAAGTTTCACCTATACATCCACCAACATTACCTATAAATACATCCCAAAGTTCAGGCATTGCACCGCCGCCATTTTTAAATATTGCTAGAGGAGTAACTGTAGCTACACCATCTAAAGTCCATGTTGTCATATGAACTGGATATGCAGATAATAAAAATGCTCTTGCTGCTAAAGCAGGGTTAACGATATTTTGACCAATGCCGCCAAAGAAGCATTTAACTACTATGATTGCAAATGCACTTCCGATAACTGCTACCCATATAGGAGCTGTTGGAGGCATATTAAATGCTAATAATATTCCAGTAACAACTGCACTCAAGTCATATATTTTAATTGGTCTCTTAGTAATTTTTTGAAATAAATATTCAAATGCTACACATGAAATAACACAAGTAGCAGTAACTATTAAAGCACCAGCTCCAAGAAAATATGTTCCAGCTATTAGAGCAGGTATCAATGCAATAATAACATCTCTCATTATAGTGCTAACGGTTTCTTTTGATTTTACATGAGGAGATGATGATACTGTATATAGGTTATCTGATTTCATCTCGATTTCTTTAGAATTTATCTGAGGAGATGATACTTCTGTGTTTAATTTATCTGACATATTTTTCACCTCAATTATTATTTTTTCTTTCTTCTATTATTTATTATTACTCTTTTTCCTTCACGGCAAGTTTGAGTTAAGTGACGTTTAGCAGGACAAACATAAGTACATGCACCGCACTCAATACAAGATAATCCATTATCTTTTTCAAAAGTTTCGAAATCTCTTCTAACCACAGAACTGTTAAGTTTATATGGTCTTAAGAACATTGGGCAGGCACCTACACATTTTCCACATCTAATACAGCTAGATTCCTCTGTAAGGTCTGCTTGTTTTGCAGTTAAAGCTAATACTCCAGAAGTTCCTTTTATAACAGGTGTATCTATTGAAATAAGAGTTGTACCCATCATTGGACCACCAGAAATTATCTTAACTGGATCTTCATTAAAACCATTACATGCTTCAACTAACTCTCTTATAGAAGTTCCTAATTTAACTCTTAAATTTTTAGGATTTTTAATTGCTTCTCCAGTAACTGTAACTACTCTTTCAGTTAAAGGTTTACCTGTAAATAATACATTTCTAATTTCATATGCAGTTGCAACGTTTTGAACTATACATCCTACATCAGCAGGCAGCTTTCCTGTTGGAACTTCACGTTTAGTTACAGCATAAATTAGTTGTTTTTCAGCTCCTTGAGGATACTTAGTTTTTAAAGGTGTAACCTCTATGTTCTTTAAATCTGTGACAGCAGATGACATAATTGAAATGGCATCTTTTTTATTATCTTCTATACCTATGTAGCATTTTGCATTTGGAAACATATGAGAAAGTATTTTAACACCTTCCACAATTTCTTTGTAATTTTCTACCATTAATCTGTAGTCACAAGTTAAATAAGGTTCACATTCTGCAGCATTAATTATGATAGTATCAATTTTTTTGTCACTGCCTGGTGATAATTTTACATGAGTAGGGAAGCAAGCTCCACCTAATCCAACTACACCAGCTTCATTGATTATAGAAATTATCTCTTCATTGTTTAGTTTGGTGTAATCATGAACTGTAGTTTCAATTTCTTCATATAGTCCATCATTTTCAATAATAACGGACATAATTTTTCTACCATTTGAATGAAGCATTGGAACAATGTTTTTTACAGTTCCTGAAACACTTGAATGTATCGGAGAAGACACAAATCCTTCAGCTTGTCCGATTTTTTGACCTACAAGAACTCGATCTCCCTTGTTTACTATTGGTTTACATTCGCCACCAATATGTTGAGACATAGGAAAGATTAAATCTCCTTTAGGAAGTAATCTCTCAATTGCACTATTTTCAGTTAAGTGCTTACCTTGTGGGGGATGAATTCCGCCTTTGAAAGTTAAAAGTCCCATAATGATCCTCCTTTTGTTATAAATAATACAAATTTTCATAATTTATTATACCGCTTAAATATGTAAGGTGCAATAATTATAAGCAATATAGAGAAAATTGTAAAAAAAAATAGTGGTTTTCTTGTTAAAATTTAAGTTAATTAAAAAATATTGAGAAATATTAAGTAAAATAAAAAAATAATTTGAAATAATTGTTGATTTTTTTAACAAAGCTGTGGTAAAATAAAAGAAAATAATAAACATTTGTTTATCGAGTAAGCATAAGATTAGGAGGTTAAAATGACAAAACGGGAAGAAGAAATACTAAACTTAATAAAATCTAACCCCTTAATATCCCAAAATGAACTTAGTGAAGTTTTAGGTATTACTAGATCATCAGTGGCAGTTCATATTGCAAATCTTATTAAAAAAGGATATATCTCTGGAAAAGGATATATAATTAATGATGGAAATTTTGTTACTGTAATTGGCGGAGCAAATGTAGATATTTTAGGGTTTTCATGCAAAGAACTAAGATATAAAGACTCTAACATTGGAAATATAAAGGTTTCCTTAGGAGGAGTCGGCAGAAATATTGCTGAAAATTTAGTAAGACTTGGAGTTAATACAAGACTTATAACAGCAATTGGTGATGACATGTATGGTATGAAAATACTAAATGAGTGTAGAGATATAGGAATTGATTTAGAACATAGCTTAAGATTAAAGGGTTATGATTCATCAGTATATATGTCGATTTTAGATTCCAGTGGAGATATGCACTTAGCTATATCACAAATGGAAATCTTAGATAATATGTCTATTGATTTTATAAAACAAAAGAAAAATGTAATTGAAAATTCAAAAGTATGTATTATAGATACTAATCTTCCTAAAGACGTTATTGAATATATAGTAAATAATTTTAAAGATACAAAATTTTTCTTAGATACTGTTTCTACTGAAAAAAGTAAAAAGGTTAAAGATGTAATTGGAAGATTTCATACCATTAAACCTAATAAATATGAGGCAGAAATATTATCTGGAATGAAAATTACTAATGATGAAGATTTATCAAAAGTATGTGATTACTTTTTAGATAAAGGAGTAGAGAGGGTATTTATATCTTTAGGCTCAGAAGGTGTTTATTATAAAGATAAGTTTATAGCTAAACATGTTCCTAATTGTAAAATAAAAGTAGTCAATTCAAATGGAGCAGGAGATGCTTTTATTTCCGGTTTAGTATATAGCTATTTAAATAATTATGATATTGATAATACTATAAAATTTGCTATGGGATGTTCATATATGGCCTTATCCCATGAAAATACAATTAACCCTAATATAAATTTAGATAGTGTTAATGAAAAATTAAAGGAGTTGGAATTATGTTAAAGAACTATTTAGAAATAAGTGAAGAAGTATCAAAAGCATTAAGTGAGGGAAAACCAGTAGTAGCCTTAGAATCTACAATAATATCTCATGGAATGCCTTATCCAAGAAATGTTGAAACTGCATTAAATGTAGAAAAAATAATAAGAGAAAATGGTGCTGTACCTGCTACTACAGCTATATTAAATGGAAAAATAAAAGTTGGATTATCTACTGAAGAGATTGAATACTTAGGAAAGTCTACAAATGTTATTAAAATGAGCAGAAGAGATATACCATATATAATAGCAAATAAATTAGATGGAGCAACTACAGTAGCAGCTACTATGATAATTGCACAATTAGCAGGAATTAAAGTATTTGCTACAGGTGGAATAGGTGGAGTTCATAGAGGAGCACAAGAAACTTTTGATATATCTGCAGACTTAGAAGAATTAGGAAAAACTAATGTAGCAGTAGTATGTGCTGGAGCAAAATCTATATTAGATATAGGATTAACACTTGAATATTTAGAAACAAAAGGGGTTCCTGTTTTTGGATTTAAAACTGAGGAATTGCCTGCATTCTTTACTACTAAATCTGGATTTAAAGTAGATTATAAAATTGACAGTGAATTAGAATTAGCCAAAGCCTTAAAAGCTAAATGGGATATAAATTTACAAGGTGGAGTAGTTGTAGCTAATCCAATACCTAGTGAATATGCTATGGATTTTGATACAATAAACAATGCTATAAATGAAGCAGTAAAAGAAGCAGAAGAAAAAGGTATAAAAGGTAAAGAAAGCACACCTTTCTTATTAAGCAAAGTTAAAGAAATTACAGAAGGACAAAGTTTAGAAGCAAATATTCAACTTGTTTACAACAATGCAAAATTAGGAGCAAGATTAGCTGTTGAACTTTGTAACTTAAAATAAAATATAATTTTTATAAACTAGGTTAATAAATGTAACAATTTATTAACCTAGTTTTATAATAAGGGGAAATAGACACTATTATTAATGTAAGAAAATTTTATACTAGAGAAAGAAATAGAACTATGCTATTATGAGTATTGTAAAAAAATATATTTATGAGTGGTTTATCTATATAAGGTGGGGAGGAAGTGAAATATGGAGAACAGCTTAGATAGCAAGGAAAAATTCTATAAGAGGATGCTATCTTTAGCACTTCCAATTATGATTCAAAATTTAATATCATCATCATTAAATATGGTTGATACAATGATGATTGGGAAATTAGGAGAAGTAGAAATTGCATCTGTAGGTCTTGCAAATCAATTTTATTTTTTATTCTCCTTATTTATTTTTGGATTAAATAGTGGATGTGCTATATTTATAGCTCAATTTTGGGGAAAGAAAGATGTTAAGAGTATACGAAAAGTATTAGGGCTATGTATAATTTTAGGGAGTTTAGGAGCAGTATTTTTTACAGTAGCCGCGTTAATATTTCCTACTAAGGTTATGGAGTTTTTTACTAAAGATAACCAAGTTATTTTACTAGGAGTAGAGTATCTACAAATTGTAGGATGGAGTTATGTAATAACTGCCATTAGTTTTGCATTTTCTTTTGCATCAAGAAGTATTGGAAGAGCTAAACTTCCTATGGTTACTAGTGCTGTTGCACTTATATGTAATACTGTTTTTAATGCAATACTTATTTTTGGAAAATTAGGATTTCCTGTTTTAGGAGTTAAAGGTGCAGCCATAGCTACAGTTATTGCAAGGATAATTGAAATGATATTGATTTTATCTGTTACATACATACGAAAAACTGCTTTAGCCGGCAAATTAAATGAATTTTGTGATTTAAGTAAAGAATTTATATTTAGTATACTTAAGACTATATATCCTGTAGTAATAAATGAAATTTTTTGGTCTTTAGGTATAACTATGTATTCTGTGGCTTATGCAAAAATTAGTACCAATGCAGTAGCTACTTTTC
The DNA here is from genome assembly GCF_014836835.1 of Clostridium faecium. GTDB lineage: Bacteria > Bacillota > Clostridia > Clostridiales > Clostridiaceae > Clostridium_J > Clostridium_J faecium. The sequence continues at coordinate 48,080 of NZ_JACSQB010000002.1, forward strand.
AAATTGCAGGCACAGTTCAAAATATATTTACAGTAGCAGCTTTTGGACTTGCTAATGCTTGTGCTGTAATGATAGGAAATGAAATTGGAGCTAATAGAGAAGAAAATGCTATGGTATTTGCTAAGAGGTTTGTTAAGGTGAGTTTTTCACTTGGAATACTCATAGGTATACTATTATTTGTTTCTTCTTCATCAATAGTTTCACTTTATAATGTATCACCAGAAGTTATTAGAAGTGCTAAGATAATACTTAGGGTATATTCATTTGTAATGCCTTTTAGAATGTTAAGCTCACTATTTATTGTAGGCATACTAAGAAGTGGCGGAGATACAAAATACTCATTAATGTTAGAGATGAGTGGTGTTTGGGGAGTAGGGGTTCCTATTGCATTTTTAGGTGCATTAGTATTTAAATTCCCTATAGAACTTATAGTTTCTTTAGTATATTTAGAGGAGTTAGTTAAAATATCTTTTTGTTTTCCAAGGCTTTTTTCTAGAAAGTGGATAAAAAATTTAGTAAGAGATATTTAAGATAGTATAAAATAAGAAAGTCTATACATATTATATGTATAGACTTTCTAAAGTTAATCATTAGTTTTATAACAAGTTATAAGAAATCTTGATATGTTCACAGCAGCTAGTCCAATTAAAATATATAACAGTCTGCTTAAAAATACAGTAATAGACTCGGATGGAATTAAGGAGAAAAATTTAGAAATTAAATTAAAATTAAATAATCCAACTAATCCCCAATTAAAAGCACCGATTATTACTAATATAAAGGAAAGTTTGTCTAATAAATTGATTCTACACATAATATTCCCCCTAAAACTGATATTACACGTTTATATAATATATGCTTTTATTAGCATTTTAGAACATATTAAACACGAACAAATATCTTACTTTTTTAAATTAAGTATGTTATAATATGA
>NZ_JACSQB010000003.1 GCF_014836835.1 Clostridium faecium
ATTTAACTATTTATTATTGCCCCAAAACTTTTTAACAGATGTAATAATATTGTCTTTATTTTTGACTGAAATATTAGGAAACCAATACTTTGGAAAAAGATTTTTATATAATGGCGTATTAAATCTATCATCTATTAATAATATTATTCCCTTATCATCATCTGTTCTAATTACCCTTCCTGCTGCTTGAATTACTTTATTCATTCCAGGAAAAGTATAAGCATAGTGAAATCCATTTTTATTTTTATTATTAAAATGAGTGTTTATTAAATCTCTTTCCAAACAAATTTGTGGTAATCCTACACCTACTATTACTGTACCAATAAGTTTATCTCCTTTTAAATCTATACCTTCTGAAAAAACTCCCCCTAACACACAAAATCCAATAACGTTATTTTCGTCAAAACTTCTTAAAAAGTCTTCTCTATCTACTTCCGTCATAGCATAATTTTGAACTTTGATATTAAAATCAGGGTATTTTTTAATGAATCTTCTATATACTTCTTCCATATAGCTGTATGAGGGGAAAAATATAATATAATTTCCAATCTTTGATGATATTAAACTATAGATATATTCAACTATGGAGTCATAACTGTATTTCCTATATTGGTATTTTGTGGAGACTTTATCTGCAATTATTACCTCCCTATTTTCTATGTTAAAAGGCGAAGGAAGAGTTAAATTATAGTCTTCTTCACTAGCACCTAACATTTCCTTATAATAGCTTATAGGAGAGAAGGTTGCAGAGAAAAAAATAGTAGATATAGATTTATCAATAACTTCTTTAATTAACTTATAAGGGTTTATACAAAACAACTTCATAATTAAATTGTTTTTTATCTTTTCTCCATAACAAATATAATTTTCATCAAAGACTTCACTAATTTTATAAAAAGTTATCAATTTAAAATATAATTCCAATGCTTCTTCCCTATAGGGATTTTTTTTATTAGATAGGTAAAGTTCACAACTGTTTATTAAAACTCTAACATGATTAATAAGATCAGTAGGTTTATCTTCTAAAATATAATAACTGTCTTCTTCACTATATTTCCTTATTTCTATCATGAACTTATTTATTTTATCTAAAGATTTATATATTAAACCATCTATATTTTTAAAGGTCTTTTTAAACTCTAATATTTCATTTTTATCTAAGGAAGCAGAATACATTTCTCTTGCCCTATCAACTAAATTGTGAGCTTCATCTACTAAAAATATATTATTGTTTTTATTTTCATTAAAATAAGTCTTCAATGAAACTTGCATATCAAAAACGTAATTATAATCGCAAATAATAAAATCGCAATAGGATATTAAGTCTAAAGAAGTTTCAAAGGGACATACTCTATGTTTTTCACTATATTTTCTAACAATTTCCTGATTTATATAAGTTTCATTATTTATTATTTCAAATATACAATCATTAACTCTATCAAAATGCCTTTCAGCATATTCACAAAAATCACTATTACAATTACAACTATCTTTAAAACATATTTTTTCTTTTGCAGTAATTGTTAATGTCTTTAATTCTAATCCCTTTTTCTTTAGTAAAACAATAGTTTTTTCACATATGAGTTTTGTACTGCCTTTTGCAGTTAAATAAAAAATTTTATTTCCAAAATTTTCACCTAGTATTTTAATAGAAGGAAATATTGTTGATATTGTCTTTCCTATTCCAGTAGGTGCTTCTAAATATAAATTTTTTTTATTTTTAATAGTTTTATAAACTGTTACTGCCAGCTTTCTTTGGTTAGGTCTATACTCCTCAAAAGGAAATTTCAAATTTTCAATTGAATGATTTCTTTTTTCAATCCAATTATGATTTACTAATAACCATTGATAATACTTGTTTATAGTTTCATAAAAGAATTCTTCCAGCTCATTAAAGCTATAATTTGTAGTAAATTCTTTAATATCATAATTTTCTGAGTTAACATACATAACTGTTATATTGATGTCTTTAAGTGTATTATTAAATGCATACATATACCCATAGATTTTAGCTTGTGCGCTATGAAGTAAATTTTCATTAGTTATATCAAGAAGATGTCTTTTGGTACTTTTTATTTCTAATATATTTGTAATTTCCTGGGAAATTATTATTCCATCAATTCTTCCTTCCAAAGTTAATTCAAAGTCTTTAACTTTAAAAGTTTCTTTTATAGCCACTTCTTTTTCGAACTTTGCATTTTCTATATCTTTATATTCCTTATCCAATTGTTTTTGAATCCTTTGATGTATTTTTGTGCCTTCTAATGCCCTTCCAGTACTTATATATTCATTTGTTAAATCGCCATATCTATATATAAATTCCACTAAATTTCTAACAGAAACTTTAGCCTTTTTATCCATTTCTATACCTCATCATTTATTATATAATTTTTAGAGAGAGAAAGAGCAGATAGCATGCTATTTCCTCTAGAATAAAGCAATATTAAACTATTGCATTTAAAAATATTATAACATATTTTGTTATTGTTCTTTTTTATTATTAACTATGGGAAATTAATTAATAGATTATATGTAAATTTAACCATTTATTTAGGAAATATAGTATAATATAAAAAATGAATTCAATTAATTCCTTTTTAATTCATAATATATAAATGCTGTTATGATGAAGTGATACTTGATAGACAACGTTATGCAAGTTATGTATAAAGATAGTAAAATACGCTGATGTAGTATACTATTATACTAGATATTTTAAGGAGGCAATTTTTAATTATGGAATGTCCTTACTGTAAAAATGAAATGTGTCCAGGAAATATTGAAGCTGATGGAAGAAGGAATTTGATATGGGTGGATTCTACTCATAGAAGAAGTATTCTCTCTAAACTTAAGGGAAAAGACTGCATTATTTTAGACAGGTCAAATTCGTTTATTAAATGTAGTGTTAGTGGGTATTACTGTGATAAATGTAAAAAAATAATTATTGATACTACTGATTCTTTAATAAAATGACTAGATAATTTTAAATTTTTTAAAGGTGCAAACATTGTTTGCACCTAAAATATTTTTCACTATTAATAATCAGTTTTTAATCATCTTCTCTTAATATGTTTATATTTTTACCCTGAAGAATTTTATTCATATTTCTCATTGAGCACATTTTACCACACATAGTACAGCTGTCCTCATGTTCAGGCATGGATTCATGTCTATATCTTCTAGGCTTTTTTCCATCAATGGCTAAATTAAACATTTCTTCCCAATTTAATGCTTGTCTTGCTTTACTCATCTTATAATCTATATCTTTTGCTCCTTTTACATTTTTAGCTATATCAGCAGCATGAGCTGCTATTTTAGCAGCAATTATGCCCTCCTTCATATCTTCCAAATTTGGAAGTCTTAAATGCTCTGCAGGAGTTACATAACACAAAAAATCTGCTCCATATGAAGCTGCAATAGCTCCTCCTATGGCACTTGTAATATGATCATAACCAGGGGCAATATCTGTAACTAATGGTCCTAATACATAAAAAGGAGCTCCATGACAAAGTTTCTTTTCGAGTAACACATTAGCTTCTATTTCATTAATGGCCATATGACCTGGTCCTTCAATTATCACTTGGATATTTCTCTCCCATGCCCTTAAAGTAAGTTCTCCTAATATCATCAATTCTTTTATTTGAGAAGCATCAGTGGCATCATTTATGGAACCTGGTCTGCAAGCATCACCTAAACTTAAAGTTAAATCATACTTTTCACAAAGATCTAACAATCTATCAAAATGTTCATAAAAAGGATTTTCTTTATTGTTTAATTCCATCCATGCAAATAGTAATGAACCACCTCTTGAAACTATGTTAGTAAGTCTTTTATTTCTTTTAAAAGTATTTATAGTTTCTCTATTTAAACCTGCATGAATAGTGACAAAGTCCACTCCATCCATAGCGTGTTTTTCAACTACATCAAAAAATTCATCTACTGTTATATCTTTAAGTTCTTTATCATAAAATCCAACTACATCGTACATTGGAACTGTACCAATTATAGCTGGGGACATATCTATTAGTTTTTTTCTAAAGTCATAAGTTTTACCATAATTACTTAAATCCATTATAGCTTCTGCTTTCATTTCTAATGCAATCTTAACTTTTTCCAGTTCAGCTTCAATATTAGCACAATCTTTAGATATACCAAGATTTACATTAATCTTAGTTTTAAGACCTTGTCCAACACCTTCTGGTGATAGAGATTTATGATTTTTATTTGCAGGTATTGCAACTTTACCTTCAGCAACTAAATTCATTAATTGTTCCACATTCATATTTTCTTTTTTAGCAACAATTTTCATCTCTTCTGTTATAATATGTTTTTTAGCAGCATCCATTTGAGTTGTATAATTCATGACCATCCTCCTAATTTATCTCATTTATCATTTTTCTAAGATTATTAATCTTAGTTTTCATATTTTTTGTGCTTACAAGTTCAGAAATCATAGCAAAACAGTTACCACCGCTATCTATTACATCCATTAAGTTACCTTCTTTTATGCCGCCTATTGCAACATAAGGTAATTTTATATTCTTTGATACCCATTTTAAATATTCTAATCCTTCTGAATATTCCACATCTTTTTTAGTTTCAGTACTAAATATGGGACCTACACCTATATAGTCAACTTTTTTCTCCAAAGCTAAAAGAGCTTGATTTTTATTACTAGTTGAAAGTCCAATTGCCATATTAGGTGCAATTTTTTTTGCTTCTAGTGGATCCATATCTTTTTGACCAAGATGTATTCCATCAGCTTGTACAGCCACTGCAATATCAATATCATCGTTAACAATAAAAGTTACATCATGTTTTTTTGTTAATTCTCTAATAATTCTGCATTGATTTAATTTGTAAATTTTATCTTTATTTTTTTCCCTATATTGAATTATTTTAATACCATTTTCAATGAGTTCTTTAGTTAATTGAATATTATCTTTACCATTAGAAAAATCTTCACCTAAAATAGCATAAATACTATCTTTAAAATAAAATTTTCTATTTGGATAAGTTTTTTCAAGATAATAAGATTTAAATCTTAAAGCTTCAAATTCTTTACCATATCCATAATACCCTAATACTTTTAATAATTCTTCAATAGTCCTTAATCCCTCTTGTATTCTTTTAAAGTTAGATTTTATCAAAGCTTCAATACTTTCTTTTTTGTCTATGGTGCTTTTTGAAGATATTGAAGTACCAATATCATTTATAGAATCTCTATAGTATATAAGTTCATCACTATCAAAAGTTTTTCTTACATCATGTCTTAATTCTCTAAGTTCTTTAGTTTTTATTTCATCATTATAATGAAATCTGCATAAATCTTCTAACACCCTAATTCCCTCAGAAACTCTATTTATATTTGCATCAATAATTCTATATATAGACAAAACATCGCCACCTCCTAAAGATAAATTTTAAAAGTAATTTTGTTAAAAATAAAAAAGCTTACCAACGGCAAGCTTAAGATACATATATAAGTAAAATGTATTTATAATGCTTCCCTACGGTGGTATTAACCACATCAGGTTCAAGAGTTAGACAAATTGTCCTCTCAGCCATAAGGCACCCCTAGCAATAAAATTATTTAATTCTTAACTTCATTATAACAACATTTAATATTTTTGCAAGAAAATTGTTTTAAATCACTTTTACATAATTGATTTTTATCTTTTATTCAATAGTTAAAATATTTATTTAAACTATTTATGAAATATTATCTTCAATATTCTTTAAGGTTTTAAAAACGTAAATTACCTAACAACTAAGTCTATTATTTTATTAATAAAATAATATTCTAATGCAACTAGAGATCCACAAGAAATTATAAAGCAGCTAAGTTTAAATTGTGACCTTATATCATTAAAATATTCTCCTCGTAAAAGTGAAAAGAAATCTGGTGTAAGGTGATATTTGATACTTTCTTTTAATTCATCCATATCATTAAATATTAGTTTAAATATAATTTTATAAATTGGTATATTTATTACTATTAATATAAAAATAAGCATATATACTCTTAATAACCCCTCATTTTAAATTTTAGACAGACTTTCAAAAACTTCTTCTGCATAGTAAGAACTTCTTACTAATGGTCCACTGGCCACAAATTTGAAGCCTAAATCCTTTCCGATAAGTTCATATTTTTTAAAAGTATCAGGATGAATATACTCTACTACATTAATATGTTTTTTTGATGGCATTAAATATTGTCCTATAGTCAATATATCACAATTTACTTTTCTTAAATCCTTCATAAGTTCAATAACTTCTTCTTCAGTCTCACCTAGTCCAACCATAAATCCAGATTTAGTTAAAATGTCTGAATTTAAATCTTTTACATTTTGTAAAAGCTCTAAGGATCTTTCATAGACTGCCATAGGACGAACTTTACTGTATAGAGATTTTACAGTTTCAATATTATGATTGATAATTTCAGGGCTTGAGCTTATTACTGTTTTTAATGCTTCAATGTCTCCTTTAAAATCTGGTATTAACACTTCAATTGTAGTATTCTTATTTAATTTTTTTATTTCTTCTACAGATTTAGAAAAATGACTAGCTCCACCATCAGGTAAATCATCTCTTGTAACTGAAGTAATAACTACATGTTTTAAATTCATTTCATTTACAGTTTGAGCTAAATTATATGGTTCCATTGGATCAACACTTTCAGGTGCTTCCTTTGTAACTTTACAAAACCTACAATTTCTACTACAGTTTTTTCCTAAAATCATAAATGCTGCTGTACATTTATTATAGCATTCTCCATGATTAGGACATCCTGCTTCTTCACAAACTGTATTTAATTTGTACTGATTTAATAAGGAATTAACCTTATTTATATTTTTACTGCCCTGTAATTTTATTTTTAGCCATTCAGGTTTTCTTATATATTCCATTTTCTCCACCTCTATCTCATATAATCCCTTTTAATTTATAAACTACATCATATAAAATTATATCATTAATTGGGTATATGAATTGTAAATTTATTTAAAAAACAGCTGCATTTTAATGCAGCTCTAGTAAATTCAAAATTATATGAAATAATATATAAAATTTTTAATCATATATCATAGTGTATTATAGTTAAGTCTAAAATATTTATTGATTAAACTACCTTGATTTACTTCTATTATATTATTAGAAATTTCTTTATTTAACGAGCATACAGCTATTTTATAATTTTCTTTTACATCGAATTTTTTGAATATGTGCTCAGTATACTTAGCATTGTGAACTACTTTAATGTTTTTATGTTGATTTATTTCAATAGTGAATGACTTTAGTGGTATTGACAATCCCTCACCACAACATTTTATATAGCTCTCCTTCAGTGTCCATATCTCATAAAATCTATTTAATTGAGAGTTTAACTCTTTATTAATAATGTACTGAAACTCATTTATAGTAAAAAAGCTTTTAGATATTTCTTCATATTCAATAGCTCTTACCTCTTCAATATCTACTCCAATAGGGTTATTATCAATAGCACATAACACATATTCCCCAGAATGAGATATATTAAAATAAAAATCAGGATGTTCACTTAGATATGGTTTGCCATATTGATTTTTCTCAAATTTTATACAGCTATTATCAATTTTAAATTCTTCAATAATTAAAGTTCTTATTAATATTTCACCAATTAAGGATCTAATTTTGTCTTCTTTATTAATAAATTTTTTAATCTTATGTTTTTTATCAGAATCAATTAACAAGTATAACTTATTTAACTGTTCTTCACTAACATCTGATATTTTCACAATATATATATCCACAATATCCCACCCTTAGAAATTTATAAAAATAACTTAATTTTTTTATTGAGGTGGAGAACATCTAGAACAAGGCGTATATCCTCTATTTACTGCATCTTGCAAACTAATTTCTATTTTGCTTTTTGATAAGTACCTACATCCACCTAAATGATATTTTTCTCCAGTTTCTGTTATATATACAACAGTACTTATATCATCATTTACTGTCTCAGGCTCTAATTCTACCTCAGGTTCAATATTGTTGTTAACTTCATTAGTACTATTGCTTACAATGGATTGTTCTAGTTGTTTCTTTTCTTCTGCGTCCCTTCGTGCTTTCTCTTCTGCTTCTTTTTTAGCCTGTTCTTTTCTAGCTAATTCTTCTCTAGCCTGCTTTTCTTTTAATTCTGCTGCCTTTTTTTCCTCAACTTCTCTTTTAGCTTTTTCGTCAGCTATCCTTTTAGCTTCCTCTTCTTTTTCATCCTTAGAAGTTTCTCCTAATACAGTTTCATTTATAGAATTCTTATTGCTAGTTATTTGCTTCACCTCTTTAGAAGGTTCATTAGAAGTTTCATATTCAATAGCTATTCCACCAATTCCAGTAAGAACTGTACATAATAAAAATGTACTAATTATTCCTTTAATTATCACATTTCGAGACTTAAATTTACTGCTTTTCTTAAATAAAAATATTAAGTAAGCAAGAGGCACTATTATTAATAATGACCATGCAAAATTGGGCCATATCATCATTGAAATAGTTAATATTATAAAAAATGCCAAAAAACCCTTAAGAGTACTTTTATTCTTCATAAAATCTCCCCTTTCTATGATAATATTCTACAATTATCTAATTTTTCCTCTTACAACAAATTACTCCATATTTTATCTTAAAAAAGAAGTTGCAAAAATAATAGCAACTTCCTATTAAAATTATATGAAATCTGTTGATATCATATATGGTAGTGGATTATCTGGTTCTTTAAAATCAATAAATAATTCAACTTGTTTTAAACACATATTGACACAATTATCAATAATTAAATTTCCTTAATAATTTTTCTTTTTTATTAAGATTTTGTATTAAATTTATTAGTTCTGCTCTTATTTCTATAGTATTTTCATCTGGAATCATAATAGCTTCTCTATTGTATTTATTATTAAAGCTAATATATTATAATTTTTGTATAAAAAAATAGTCCCTATCTTAAGATAAGAACTACCAAAAATTTATTGGTGCGGAGAACGGGACTTGAACCCGTACGAGCGTATACCCGCCACCCCCTCAAGATGGTGCGTCTGCCGATTCCGCCACCTCCGCATATGTTATAAACTTGTATTATAATAATATCACATTTATAATATTATAACAATAATTATTATAAATGTTAACCTTAAAAAGGCGCTTAAAGCGCCCTTTATTTTAAATTATATAATTTTTTATAGATTTTATAATTTCTATTAACTTTTTTTACATAACCATCAGTTTCTTCAATTGGAATAGCATGAAGATTTTTTCCATCTTTCGAATATTCTTCGTTACTAAGCCATTTTTGAACTCTCCCTCTTCCACCGTTATAGGCAGCTAAAATCAAATTGATATCACCATTAAATTCTTTGCTTAGATTGTCTAAATACCAGCATCCCATTTTTATATTTATTTCAGGTATATATAAAGCATCATAAGTAAATTCCTTCATTCCACTTTGAGAAGCTATCCAATCAGCAGTATCTGGCATAATCTGCATAAGTCCATAAGCACCTACGTGAGATAATGCATCTTTATCAAAGTTACTTTCTGCTTTAATTACTGCTGCTACCAAATTTGGATCTAAATTATACTCTTTAGAATAAGTGAGTATATACTCTTGGTAATTTAAAGGATACATAGTTTTAATGATAGTTTTATAGTTAAAAACCATAAAAATCACTAACAAAAATATACATAATTTAATTAATGCTTTAAATTTTTTCATTGTTCCCCCTTGTAAATAAGACTTAGAATTATATTTTCTAATTGTTTTTCTGTATGTGAAATTGTATCGCTATTGTCAATAGTATAGGTAGCATACTTAAGTTTTTCTTTTAATGACATTTGACTATTGATTCTATTTAATGCATCTTCTTTATTTAGAGAGTCCCTTGCCATTACCCTTTTAAGTTGAGTTTCTTCATTTACTACTATAACTATTACTTCATCCATATATTTATGAAGGTTGTTTTCAATTAGTGTAGGAGCATCAACTACACAAAGCTTTTCTCCATTTTTCACGTACTCATTTATTTTATCAAAAATTTCTTTTTTTATATAGGGTATTATAATATTTTCTAATTTTTCTTTTAAGTTTTCCTTAGAAAATACTATAGAACCTAATTTTTTTCTATTTAAATTACCCTCTTTGTCAAAAACCTCTGCACCAAATTCTTTTTTTATAGCTAATAAAATTTCTGGATAAGCAATTAATACTTCTCTTGAAATTTTATCTGCATCAATTACTGGAATATTTCTTTTTATAAACATATTTGAAACAGTACTCTTACCGCTTCCTATGCCTCCAGTAAGCCCTATTATTATAGTACTATTTTGCTTCATACCAAGTTTCTCCAATATTTATATCTACTTCAAGAGGAACACTTAAATTTAAAACTTCTTCCATTTCTTTTTTTACTAGAGCAGTTACTTCATCTAATTCATCTTTATAAACATTTAGTATCAGCTCATCGTGGACTTGTAATATAAGTTTGCTTTTTAAGTTTTTCTTATTTAATTCTTCATTTACATTAACCATAGCAAGTTTAATTATATCTGCTGCACTACCTTGAATAGGTGCATTCATAGCTAATCTTTTGCCTAGTGCTTTTAAGATTTTGTTAGAAGCAGATATTTCTGGTATAAATCTTCTTCTATTTAAAATAGTTGTAACATATTGTTTGCTTTCTGCTTCCTTTATTACGTTATCCATATATTCTTTAACTTTAGGATATCTTTCTAAATAATTATCAATATATTTTTTAGCTTCTGCTTTTGTAATGTTTAAATCTTGAGCTAAACTAAAATCACCTATACCATAAACAATTCCAAAGTTTACTGCTTTAGCATTACCTCTCATTGTAGGAGTAACTTCATCCACAGGTACGCCAAAAACTTCTGACGCAGTTATGGTATGTATATCCCTATGCTTTTTAAAAGCATTAATTAAATTTTCATCTTGAGAAATATGAGCTAACACCCTTAGTTCAATTTGTGAATAATCTGCTGATAAAATTACAGACTCTTTATCTTCTGGAATAAAAACTTTTCTTATAGCTCTACCCATCTCATATTTTATAGGGATATTTTGAAGATTAGGCTCTGTACTAGACAACCTTCCTGTGGTTGTAACAGTTTGATTAAAACTAGAATGAATTTTACCATCAGTATCAATAACTGCTTTAAGTCCTTCGATATATGTGGAATAAAGTTTAGTTAATTGTCTATAATAAATTATTTTTTCTATAATAGGATGCTTGTCTTTTAAAGCCTCTAATACTTCTGCATTAGTGGAATATCCTGTCTTAGTTTTCTTTATTACAGGTAAGTCAAGTTTTTCAAACAATACTTTTCCTAATTGCTTTGGTGAATTTATATTAAAATTTTCATCTGACATTTCATATATTGATTTAGAAGTGCTTTCAATTTCTTCTTTAAAATTTTCGCCAAGTTCCTCTAGCTTTTCTTTGTGAATCCTAAAACCTGCAGATTCCATAATGGAAATTGCTTTAGTTAAAGGTTGCTCAATTTCATATAAAAGATTGTTCATATTAAGTTCTTCTATTATTTTTTTCTCTTTTTCATAAACTTTAGGAAGCATTGCTAGAGAATTAATTTCTAATTCTAAATCTTCTCCTCCAACAGTTTCATTTAAAAAGTCTTCTATAAGAGTTTTTAAACTATATTCTGATTTGGAAGAATCTATTAAATAAGCTGCTATTTCGCTATCAAATTCTACTGATTTTAAATTAATATTTAATTTATTTAAAGCGGTATATACATTTTTAAGTCCATGAGAAACTTTTTTTATTTTCTCATTTTCAAATAAAGTTTTCAAAACTTCTAATGTTCCGCTGGAATCTTTAATAATAAGTTCGTCTATGTCAATAACATAATATTTATCATTATGAATAATGAATATCTTTTCAATTTCTAATTTTGAATATATATGGATATCTTTAAGCTTAAAAGTTAAAAATACCCTATCATTTATATCATCTATTAATTCTTTTAATCTTGGAAGATCATTAATTATGGTATATTCCATATTAACTACAACTTTTTCTTCATCACTACCTTCATCAGAAATATCATCTATTTTAGATAATAATGATTTAAATTGAAGTTTATGAAATAACTCTTTTAAGCCTTTATTGTCATATTCCTTTTTAGATTTTATTGATTCCAAATTTATTTCTACAGGTACATCAGTTATTATAGTTGCAAGCTTTTTACTAAAGATTGCTTGTTCACTATTCTCTATTAAATTTTCTTTTAATTTTTTCCCACTGACATTTTCTATGTTTTCAAGCAGATTTTCTATACTTCCATATTCTTTTATAAGTTTAAAGGCAGTTTTTTCGCCTATTCCAGGTACTCCAGGAATGTTATCAGATTTATCACCCATTAATCCTTTTACATCTATAAACTGCTTTGGAGTAACACCAAACTCTTCAATCATTCTATTTTTATCATAGATCTCTTTTTCAGTCATTCCCTTTTTATTAATAACTATTTTAACATTATCTGTAGCTAATTGAAGTGCATCTTTATCACCAGTAACTATATATACTTCAATATTATTTTTTTCTGCAAATACAGATAAGGTTCCTATTAAGTCGTCTGCTTCATAGCCGTCGATTTCAAATATATTAATGGCCATTTTTTGCAGAAGATCTTTTACTATTGGGAATTGCATTCCAAGTTCATCAGGCATTTTTTTTCTTCCAGCTTTATATTCATCGTATTCTAAATGCCTAAAAGTAGGAGCTGCTCTATCAAAAGCAGTAACAATGTAATCAGGTTTTATATCTTCAAGCATTTTAAATAACATGTTTGTAAATCCGTATACTGCATTGGTATAAATTCCTTCTGAATTTGTCAATGCAGGCATAGCATAAAAGGCTCTATATAATAAACTATTACCGTCCAAAATTAATAATCTTTCTTTTGACATAATTTCACCTCAATTTATTTATTTGTTAAAGTGTTTTTTCAAATTATTGAAGTCATCACTAGGATATGTATTTAGAATTTCCTTTAAAATTTCAAAGGCTATTACATTTTCAAGAACCACTGATGCAGGAATAACTCCACATACATCTGATCTTTCATATCTTGTTATAACATTAGTTTTCTCTCTTAAATTTATAGATTTTAAAGGCTTTTTTACTGTAGGTATTGGTTTCATAAAAGCAGTTATTACAATATTTTCTCCGTTTGATATTCCTGCTTCAATTCCACCTGCATTGTTAGAAGTTCTTTTTATTTTATTGTCTTCAAAATAAATTCCATCATTAAAAGTACTTCCAAAAACTTTATCTTTATTTAGTATATCACCAAATTCTACCGCTTTAATACCTTGTACAGACATTATAGCAAAAGATAAAATAGCATCAAGTTTTCTATCATAATGGGCATAACTTCCAAGGCCTATAGGGATATTATTTACTTCAATTTTAATACTTCCTCCAACAGTGTCTCCTTCAGTTTTACATAAATCTATTTGTTTTTTCATATCCTTTTCTATAGTTTTATTGTATACTCTTAAATCACTATTATTTATAACTTGGTATATATTATTATCAAATAAATCTACGTTGTCATCACAATAAGTACCAAGGGTATGAACTTTACTTCGTACTTCTATATTTAAAGCTCTTAACATATCTTTGCAAATAGCACCTACTGCTGTTCTTATTGAAGTTTCCCTAGCAGAAGTTCTTTCAATAGAATTTCTGATATCTCCAGTATTGTATTTATAAAAACCTACTAAATCACCATGACCAGGTCTAGGTACTACTATTTTGTTTTCATCCTTTGGTTCTTTACCTATAATTTCTTTCCAATTATCATAATCTTTATTAAATATAACCATAGTTATAGGATTTCCTGTTGTTGTATTTCCCCTCAATCCACACCAAATTTCAACAGAATCTTTTTCAATTTTCATTCTTTCTCCTCTGCCATATCCTTGCTGTCTTCTACTTAGTTCATGGTTTATAAAATCCATATCTAATTTAAAATTTGCTGGAATACCTTCTAATATAGCAACTAAAGCTTTGCCATGAGATTCTCCACTATCTAAAAATCTTAACATTTCATTTCTCCATTCTAAGTCAATAATTATATGATAGTTTATTATAGCATTACTTACTATTATTAACAACAAAGCAACCATCCTATTAATTTTATAGAGCATCATTGTTTAACTAACTAAATCTATAAAATATAATTGAGAATTGGCCATTGTCAATTGTAAATTTTTTAGATTGTTAATTAATAAATTAAATTGTCAACTTATATTTAGGGATATATTTCACTTTAGAGCAGTTTACCTATAGTATATCCAATATGTTTTAAATAAAGGCAGGAAGAAAAACTATAAAAATTCCTCTTAGGATTATCTGCAAAAAAACAAGAGATAAAGATTACCTCTTGTTTTTTTATAAATATTTAAAATTCTAAAGATTGCTTTATTAAAATTAAAATATGCTTAAATCTAATTCTTTTGATAAATTCTCTAACACTCTAATGCCACCTATACTGTTTCCTTTTGCGTCTAAAGCAGGACCTACAACTCCAATTCCCATCCTTCTAGGTACAGCAGCCATTATTCCGCCACCTACTCCGCTTTTTGCAGGTATGCCTATATGTACAGCAAAATTACCTGATTCATCGTACATACCACAAGTAACCATTATTGTCTTTATTATTCTACATGCTTCTCTTGAAATTACTCTTTCCTGATTCATTAATACTCCTTCATTAGCAAGCATTGCACCTATTCTTGCTATATCTTTGCAAGTAACCTCTATAGAACAAGCTTTAAAATATACATCTAATATTTCGTCTACATCACCTTCAATTATACCGTTGCTTTTCATATAATAAGCTAGTGCTCTATTTCTATCGCCAGTAGCTTTTTCGCTTTTGTAAACTTCATTATTTACATCTATAAGGTTATTTTCACAAATTTTTCTAGTGAAATTAAGTATATTATTAAATTTTTCTTCTGAGTTTTTACCAGAAATTAAAGAACTGGTTGCTATAGCTCCTGCATTAATCATTGGATTTAAAGGCTTTTTTTGTGGACGTGATTCTAAATTTGTTATAGAATTGAAAGAAAACTCTGTAGGTTCCATTCCAACCTTTGAGAAAACGTATTCAGTGCCATTATTAAGAATGGCAAGCATTAATGTAATTACCTTTGATATACTTTGTAAAGTAAATTTAGTGTCATAATCTCCGGAATGATATTCTCTTCCATCTAAAGTAGTTACACAAATTCCTAAAATATTTGGATCTGCTTTTGCTAATTCTGGTATATATGAAGCTACAGTCCCTTTACTAGTCCAGTGTCTGTTATTTTCAATTATTGTATCTAATATCCTTTTCATAGCAACACCCCCTATATAAATATAAACTATCTTAATTATTACACCCATATTATACATATGTAAGCTATAATTTGCAATAAAAATGAGAATAAAATTATTCATATTAAAGCATTAACTACAAATTCTCTTTTATAAAAATATTTATTTTTGCATAATTATAAGTAAGTTTCTCTTGAAAAGTTTTTTATAATATGTTAATATAACAATGTACTAAATAGGGATTGGCAAAAAGACCTATTTATAAGTTAATTGGAACTTCTTTCTATAAGAAAATATATTAACAATTAAATAAATATTATGCCGGTGTGATGGAATTGGCAGACGTAGAGGACTCAAAATCCTCCGGTAGCGATACCGTGCCGGTTCGAACCCGGCCACCGGCACCATAAAAAACACAACTCTTTAGCAAAGTTAAAGGGTTGTGTTTTTTATGTAATGATTATTTGTGGTTTTTAATTATTCATAACATATACTTCTAATTTGAAAAATAAAAATTTTAAAATTAGAACTCTTATATAAGTACATTTAATATCACTAAGCAAAAATAATCTATGAAAGTAAACATGTATGAACCATTTATCAGTCACTTTCATGGATTATTTTTCAAGTAAATTTCATTATCAATTAATAAGTTCTAATATTTTAAATAAGTCTTTATCATGAAGTTGTTGCAATATATTGTTATGAATTGCTTTCAGCTCTTCAGGAGTTGTTATACCGATTCTATCTTCTTCTTTTGGATGTTCTTTAAAATACGCTTTTGCATGCATATACTTTTCATGTACAACTTTTAATATTTCTAAAGCTTGATCATCATTTATTTTTAAATTAAACTCCATAATGAATCACCTCTAAAAATAAAATTCGTCATAAGATTAAAAAATCCTCTATAGTACTGTTATATATTTACTTTTCTTTTTGGTTTTAAATTATTGTTTTTAGTTTACATTAAAAATAATAATATCATAATTTTAATTATGTTAACTAATCTTTTGATTAAAGCTTTAATAATAGAAAAAAGAACTAATTTTAAATTTGAAAACTAGCTCTCTAAAATTTCTATCTATAAAGTTTTATTTTAAAATTACATTATTCTTCCCAAATATCTTTTACCAATTCTTCTATTTCTCTTTTTAATCTTTCTGTTTCTTCTACATCTATATAAACTTTTTCCTTCTCAATGATGATTACATCCCCTTCTTTTGCTTCTTTAGGCAGTTTATTTCTAGAGATATTTATCATTTTGCCCTCTTCATTTTCACAAACAGCAAATTCCCCTTCAAATCTATCAATAATAAGTTTCAATATTTTCACCTCATTTTAAAATATTATAGTTATATTTTATATCTCATTACAAAAATTTTGAAGTAAATTTATGAAATTCCCTGTAAATATATAAATAAATGTTTAAAGACAATTTTAACCCCTTTAAGTTTATGATATATTATATATGTAAGTTTTAGTAGTAACCCCTAGGAAAGGAAGTGTAACTGATGAAATACATACTAAAAACTTTTAGAAAATATGGAGAAATAATATTAGCAGTGTTACTAACCTTTATTGGTATTAAATTAATAAATAATTATGTAATTTTTGTTGATTTATTTAGTTTAGTAAAAACTGTAGTATCCCCTTTCATAATAGGTGCAGTTATTGCTTATTGTATAAATCCTTTGATGAAGGTTTTTGAAATAAAATTTAAATTTTCAAGAGGACTTAGTTTGTTATTATCCTTTATAATAATAATTTTAATTACCATTTTAAATATAAAATTCTTATTACCTGGAATAATCTCCAATCTTAAGACTTTAATTGAAGCAACTCCATCCTTTATGTCAAAGACTATGGACTTTGTTGAAAATTATATAACTAATGATACAGTTAAATATTGGATTCAAAACAACAATATATTAGATAAGATAAATGCAAATATGTACAATATATTATCTACTATTTTTACATCTTTATTATCAATAACTGGATCTTTAGCTGGATCTTTAGTTAAATGGGCTTTAGGATTTGTAATTTCAGCTTATTATTTATATGATAAAGAACAGTTTATTTTATATTTTAAAAAAGTTATGTATATGGTTCTTAAAGAAGATAAAGGGGATAAATTTATAGAACTACTAAATACTTTTGATAAGATGATTGGCTCCTACATTGGAATAAGGGCAGTGGAATCCTCTATAGTGGCATTGGCAGCATTTGTTGGACTGATTTTGTTAAAGTCTAATTTTGTACTATTAATTAGTTTATTCTTTGGTGTAACTAATATGATTCCTTATTTTGGACCTTTCTTAGGCATAGTTTTTGGTACCTTATTAAATGTATTTTATGATCCACAACAAGCATTTTTCATATTGATTTTACTATTTATATTACAACAAATAGATGGAAACTGGCTTGGACCTAAGCTTTCTGGTAAAACTGTTGGAATACATCCTGTATTTTGCATATTTTCCTTGGCTGTAGGTGGAGCAGTTTATGGAGCAATAGGAATGCTGATTGCAGTCCCTACTGCTGGTGTTATAAAAATATATTGGCAGAAATTTATGGATGCCTACGAAGAAAATCATCCTAGACTAAAGGATTTAATAAAAAAATAATATTTAGTAATAAATCATCTTTTTTTTTCATAATGTAATATAGAAAAAAGGGGATGATTTTTATGTATAAAAAGATATTAACTTTAATTACAGTAGCTTTAATATTAATCACAACTACTTCCTGTAGTTATGATATTAAAAATATATTTAAAGATGAAAAACCTACTAATTCTTATCATACTTATAATTTAATAGATTCTTATGTTGATAGTACTCCTAATGAAATTGGAGTATTTGATGTTAATTTATATAAACAAAAAAATTTAAATGAAGAAGAGGCTTTTGATGTACTTCGTTTTATAAATTCAATAAAAAATGAATACTTCATTGATAAGCCTGATAATATTGATACAATACCTGTATATAAATTATTTATAACTTTTGAAAATGAAAAATATATCATCAATGTATATGATGAAAGATACATATCCATTTATCCTTGGGATGGTGAATATTCAATGGATTATATTGATATGAATGAAGTGCCATTAGCTTTTAATTTATATGGATTATGTAAATACTTCTTATCTTAATATAATCATTTAAAATAAATTAAGGTTGAAACTAAACTCAACCTTAATTTATTATTCTATTATTTATTAGTATCTTTAATAATATTATCTCTTATATCTATTATTCTTTTATTTAATATTGGATGAAGCTTATAAGGTGCAATATCACATAATGGTTCTAATACAAATAACCTTTCTTCCATTCTTGGATGAGGAATTATAACTTCTTCATCACTGCTTATTAAATCATCATAAAATATTATATCTAAATCTAAAGTTCTAGGTCCCCATTTTATAATTCTCTCTCTTTTTAAATCTTTTTCTACTTTTAATAAAAATTTCATAAGATTTTTAGGGCTTAATAAAGTTTTCATTTCTATAGCAGTATTTAAAAATTCATCCTGCTCTGTATATCCTACAGGTTTTGTATTATAATACTTTGCAACTTTATTTATTTTACTATGACCTGAATTATTTATAATTTCAAGTGCCTCTTTTATATTTTTTTCTTTATCACCTAAATTTGAACCTATTGCTATATATGCTTTATGCCACTGTCTCTCAATTTCAATAGCAACATAATCTAAATGCTTTCTTACAGGAGCCCATGGCTTTTTTAACTTAAGCTTTACTTTATTAACTGTTTCATATTTTAATAATATAAAATTTACTATTTCTTCTGCTGCTTTTTCTATTAAATCATAGCTAGTTTTAGTAAACTCCTTTTCAATTTCATCACAAAGTATACCATAATGCACAGTTTTATCTAAATTATCTTCTTCTCCAGCACTGCTTAAATCTAGTTCCACTTCAAGAGATAATATAAATTTCTGTCCTAGTTTTTTTTCTTCTTGAAAATACCCATGGTTTGCAAATATTTCTAAGTCTTTTATATATATTTTATCCATACTATTACCTCTTAAATTTATTTTTTTCTATATATAGCATCTGCCATTAGCGCTGCTCTAGAATTTTCCTTTACATCATGAACTCTAACAAAATCATATCCGTTCATTACCCCTATTACAGTAGTGGCAATAGTACCTTCAACTCTTTCTTTTGGTGGAAGATTTAAAGTATTTCCTATTAATGATTTTCTTGAAGTTCCAAGAAGCATTGAATAACCTAATTCTTTAAACCTATCTAAGTTTCTCATTACATTAAGATTATCTTCATAAGTTTTAGCAAAACCAACACCAGGATCTAAAATAATATTTTCTTTTTTTACTCCACTGCTCAGCGCTATAGACACACACTCTTTCAAATCCTCTATCATATCTTCAATTAAATTATTATAATTTTGGTTTTCTCTATTGTGCATTAAGCAGCAAGGAACATCATACTTTGCAGCTACCTTTGACATATATGGATCTTTTTTAAATCCCCATACATCATTTATTAAAGATGCACCTGCTTTAATAGCTTCTTCTGCAACCTTTCCTTTATATGTATCAATAGATATAGGAATATCTGTATGTTTTCTTATTTCTTTAATTATAGGCACAATTCTCTCTAATTCTTCTTCTTCACTTACAGCTATATGTCCAGGTCTTGTAGATTCTCCCCCTATATCTATTATATCCACATCTTCCTCTATCATTTCTAATGCATGAGCAACAGCAGCATCTATATTATTAAATTTTCCTCCATCAGAAAAGGAATCTGGAGTTACATTTAATATTCCCATAATATAAGTTTTCTTTCCTAATTCAAATTTACGATTTCCAATTTTCATAGTTTTACTCATAATATCCTCCTCTATCTAATAAGTTATAATCATATTTTTCTTTTCCTTTTTCCAATTACATTCATCAATAGAACTACACTGAAAACATAATCTTGAAAGTTTATCACAACTATATAAAAGCTTAGATAAATTTGTTTCCTTATTGTTATTTCTGTGATTTTCAATTGCTATTAATATTTCTTCTATTTCTTTTTCTTTATATCCACAATGAATTAATATATCCTTTGCAATAATACTGCTTCCCTTATGATGTTCTATGTTTTCTTTATATTGAAGTACTCGTCCTAAATCATGTAATAATGCAGCTCCATATATTATGTCTTTATTAATATTTAAATTTTCTTCTAGAGATTTAATATACATAATTCTTGCTACATCTAAGGAATGGTCTATTCCATGTCTACAAAACTTTCTTTCTTCTTCTAAGATCTTTAATTCATTGACATATTTAATAAAATCCTCATTATTTAAGATTTTATTAATTCTCTCATTATTATCAATTAACTTTTTCATTTAATCACCTAAACTATCTATTAATTAATGAAATAACTTGATTTTGGAAAGATATGTCCTCTTTTAAAACTCCTCTTGAAACCATAGTTGTTGTTTTAGTACCAGGCTTTTTAACCCCTCTCATAGTCATACATAAATGCTCAGCTTCAAGAATAACTAAAACCCCTTTAGCTTGTAGATTTTCCATTACAGAATCTGCAATTTGAGATGTCATCCTCTCTTGAAGCTGAGGACGTTTTGCAAAAACTTCCACAGTTCTAGCAAGCTTGCTTAATCCAGCCACTTTTCCATTAGGTATATAGGCAATATGAGCTTTCCCATAGAAAGGGACAAAATGATGTTCACACATAGAATAAAATACTATATCTTTTTCAATTACAATATCATCATTTTCTACTGTAAAAGTTTTTGATAAATGCTTTTCAGCATCCTCAGTCAATCCAGAAAAAACTTCGCTGTACATTCTAGCAATTCTATCTGGTGTATCTTTTAGCCCTTCCCTTTCTGGATCTTCTCCTATTGCTTCTATAATCATGGTAATTGCTTCTCTTATTTTTTTTTCATTAACCATTTTAACACTCCATTCTATTGTCTTATGCTAATATCCATATTTACTATTTATATAATTATCATAGTAAAGCTTAATTTCATCTATAAACTTATTGTATTTGATACTTTTTCCATCAACTGAGTTTATTTTCATTACCCCCATTAAACTATTGGTCAAAAAAGCTCCATCACTATTTTTTAAATCCTCTAAGGAAATGAAATCCTCAACTACTCTATATTCTTTGTCTATTAATGTATTAACTAAAAAATTTCTAACTATACCAGGAAGAATACCTGATTTTACTTTAGGCGTATAAATTGTTTTATCTTTTATAATAAATATATTAGAAACTGCACCTTCACATAAAAAATCATTTAAATTTAAAAATACAGCCTCATCAAAGCCCTCTTTTAGAGCTAATTCCTTTTCTAAAATATTGTCTAAATAGTTTAAAGACTTTATATAAGTTGTTTTAGAAAATTGATTTCTTTTGCAATCACTAACCTTTAAATTAAATCCTCTTTTATAGTGCTCTTCCGTATAAATTACAGGCCTCTTTGAATAAATTGTATTTTTTTCAGACACCATAATTTTCAAAGCACAATTTGAGAGATTAAGTTCTTTTACTTTTTCTTTTACATCTTTCTCACTTATAAAATTATTTATTCCTAAAAACTCTATTCCATCATTTAGCCTTTTTATATGCTCTTTTAAAAACACTGGTTCTTTTAATATCAATATAGTTTCAAAAAGTCCCTTTCCAAAAGCATATCCATCATCTAAAGTTATATTTTTATCTTTATTTTCCATAATTATCTCCCTATTTTAAAACGTTCATTAAAGCTCTAGCCTTATCTAGGGTTTCATCATATTCCATCCGTTCAATTGATTCATAGGTTATTCCTCCACCTACACCAAAATATGCTTTATTCTCTTTAATCAATGCAGTTCTTATAACAATATTAAAGTCAGAATTTCCATCTAAGCCTATGTATCCAATGGAACCAGTATAAATATTTCGCCTAACTTTTTCTAATTCATCAATTATCTCCATAGATCTAATCTTAGGTGCACCAGTTATAGAGCCACCTGGAAAACAAGCTTTAATACAATCAATAGGAGAATGTTCCTCCTTAATTTCACCAACAACTGTTGAAACTAAATGAAATACTGTACTGTATTCTTCTAATTTAAATAGCTCCGTTACCTTTACTGTGTTTGGCTTACAAACTTTACTTAAATCATTTCTTTCCAAGTCCACAATCATTAAAAGCTCTGATTTATCCTTTTCACTTTCTAAAAGTTCATTTTTATATCTTTCATCCTCATCTGTATTTTCTCCTCTCGGTCTAGTACCTTTAATAGGCCTAGTTTCTATAACTCCGCTTTCTATTTTTAAAAATCTTTCTGGCGATGAAGATAAAATGTAAAAATCCTCTAGTGCCATGTAAGCAGCAAAAGGTGCAGGATTTATAGTTCTTAATCTCTCATATATATCAAAAGGATCATCTTTTACTTCTTTAACATACCTTTGAGTTAAATTTGTTATATAAATATCTCCATTTTTTATATATTCCTTTACATCAGATACTGTTTTTAAATATTCATCTTCTTCAAAATTGGACTGAAAATCATCTATATTATAGCTAAGGTTCTCTAAATTTAATTTTTTTCTTTCTTTTCCTAACTTAATTTTATCTTCTATAAGTTTTATACTTTCTTCTTGTTCTTTCAATATTCCTAAAGCTGTAATAAATACATTTTTATTTAAGTTATCATAAATTATAATGTTATCATAAAAATTAAAGTATACATCAGGAATAGAAATATCTTCAATAGCATTTTCAGGAAGTTTTTCTATTTGACGACCTAAATCATAAGAAAAATATCCTATGGCACCAGCTATAAAGGGTAGATTTGTATTATTTTTTACTTTATATCTATTTAATATTTTATTTAGTTCTACAAAACTATCTCCTTTAAAACTTCTACCATTTATAGTACATAAATCATTTTTACTTTTAAAGTTTAAATACGGATTTAATCCTATTATTGAATACTTTCCTAATTTATTTTCATCTTTAGCACTATCTAAGAAAATAATATCTTTCTCATCTTTAAATATGGAAAATATATCAAAGCAATTTAAATCAGTATCTATGGTTTTTATTTTTACTCTCATAATTACTCCTTGAACTTATTTGCATTAAACTCTCTTGCAATGTTAATAAAATTTATAAGCAATTCATGTCCAAATTCAGTAAGTTCTGCTTCTGGATGAAATTGCACTCCTTCAATAGGATAAACATAATGTCTCACACCCATTATAACTCCATCTTCTGTTTCAGAAGTTATTTTAAGACAATCAGGTAATGATTCCCTCTCAATAACTAATGAATGATATCTAGTTACTTTGAAAGGATTTTTTAAATTTTTAAACACCCCTTTATTATCATGAGTTATATAACTTACCTTTCCATGTACAGGAAATTTTCCTCTTATAATATTAGCTCCAAAAGCATGTCCAATGGCTTGATGTCCTAGACAAATTCCTAATATGGGAATTTTACCTTTAAACTCTTCAATAACTTCTAAAATTATTCCAGATTTATCTGGTGACTTAGGCCCAGGAGAAATAATTATTGCTTCTGGATTTAAATCATAAATTTCATTAATAGTTATTTTATCATTTCTAAACACTTTAATTTCTTCCTTTATTTCTTCTAAATATCTCACTAAATTATAAACAAAGGAATCATAGTTATCAATCATTAAAAACATTATATACTCCTTTAGTAAAATAATATTTGTTTAAATAAATGGTATAATAAACTTAAAAGAATGTACAATTTATAGTTTTAAAAAACTTTTTAAATAGACATCATTTTGTTAATATGTTCAATATCTCTCATTTATACCTATATTATATCAAAAAAATTGAAGATTAACTTTCAATTCAATGGATTCTTTTAAATTATAAAATTATAGAGAGGTGATATTATGAAAATAGATTTGCATAGCCATACTACTGCATCTGATGGCAGATATTCTCCAAAAAAATTAGTTGATTATGCCATTGAAAAAAAATTAGATATATTATCTATTACAGATCATGATACTACTGATGGTGTAGAAGAAGCTTTAATTTATAGTAAAAAGCTTCCTATAACTATTATTCCAGCCATTGAACTTTCCACAATTCATAATAAGGAAAGTATACATATATTAGGATATTTTAGAGATGACAGTTATAAATCTTCATCACTGCAAAATTTTTTAAAAGATATGAAAAATTTCAGGGCAGCAAGAGGAAAGAAAATTGTAGAAAATCTTAAAAAATATTTTAATATAATAATTGATTACAATCAAATATCAAATAATCCTATAATAGCTCGTCCTCATATTGCAAAAGCAATTATAGATGCAGGATATAACTATAGCTTTGATGAAATCTTCAAAAAATTTTTATCTAAGGATAGTCCTGCTTATGTAGAAAATAAAAAAGTGTCTTTAGATGAAGGCATACAATTGTTAAAAAAACATAATGCTTTTGTATCTTTAGCTCATCCTATTCTTATAAAGAAAACAAAAGTTGAAGAGTTAATTTCTCATGACTTTGATGGAATAGAAGCTTATTATTCTATTAATACTGAATATGATACTGCTAAATTCATTAATCTAGCTCATAAACATAATAAAATTTTAACCTGTGGCTCTGACTTTCATGGAATATATAATGATTCTTCTCATGGAGATTTAGGCTGTTGCAGCTTTGATGATAAAAGATGTAGAATTTTTTTAAAATCTTTAAACTTAACACATATTTAAAATAATTTTTAATGTGAAAAGAACTACTAAATCATATAAAAAATACTTTCATATGATTTAGTAGTTTCTTTAAATGCTTTTTATCTATACCAAATATT
>NZ_JACSQB010000074.1 GCF_014836835.1 Clostridium faecium
ATTAATTATCATCTCATTGAATAGTGATTTTATATCTAAAATACTTAAATTTTGTTTTAAATTATATATAAGTATCATTAATATTATATGATTTTTAGAATACTTTTTCTTTTTAGCTGGAATTAAAAGTTTATCTTTTGTATAGTTATTTATCATAGTTTTAGTTAAAAGTTTATCTTCATCATATCGTTTTGAATGAGATAAATTATTTTCAAATAAAGTTATGACTTGATCCATATATAAATCAATGGATGGTATTTCTTTAAGTTCAATTTGTTCATTAAGATTTAATTCTTCCAACAATTTTAATATATCTTCTCTTTTATAATCCATATTTTTCTCCCTTTATAAAATATCTATATTTATTTTTTCAGTTCTTCACTTTAAAATAATCATTTCCATTATTAATAATTTTTTAGTTATTATAATATATCCTCCTCTTTATATCAATGAAGAGCTTAGAAAATATTTACTTAAATGAATTATTTTTTTAAAATTGGTGTTTACTTTTTCAATTTTATAGTATAATATATATAACATAGTTTTTAAAACTACGTGTAGTAGTTTTTATTAGGAGGTATCTTATGTCAAAGAATTTTAGAGAACCTGTAAGTGGTTTTACTCATCTATTTGGTGCTTTAGTTTCATTAGTTGGTCTAATAGCACTAATTTATAAAGAAATTTATATAGGACAAAACTCCATATTGGGTATAGTAGGAGTTGTCATATTTGGTCTTAGCTTAATATTTTTATATACAGCTAGTACTGTATATCATTTATCAGTTTCTTCAGAAGGTGTAATTAAAATGTTAAGAAAATTAGATCATTCTATGATTTTTGTATTGATTGCAGGGACTTATACACCTATATGTCTCATTGCTTTAGAATCTTATTGGAGATGGGGATTATTTATTTGTGTATGGTTATTAGCTCTAATAGGAATTGTATTCAAATTCTTTTGGATTGATTGTCCAAAGTGGTTATCTTCTAGTTTTTATGTTGGTTTAGGCTGGCTTGCCCTTGTGGCATTTTCACCTCTATCCAAGGTATTGCCATTTCAAGCTATGGCATTATTAATTTTGGGCGGAATACTTTACACTGTAGGAGCAGTTATTTACTGTTTAGAGAAAAAAGGTAAAAGAAGAACCTTTGGTGCTCATGAAATTTTTCACATATTTGTGCTCTTAGGTAGTCTAGCACATTATATTTTAGTTTTTAAATATATAATATAAATTTCTCAGCGGTATCTGAGAAATGTCCACAATCGTGAATTATGAACTATGAATTGTGAATTTAATAGTATTAACAGCAATACTGATAAATGTTACTTAGTTTCATAGATAATCAAATTTAGAAATAGTACATCTATAATATGAATACCTCACATATATATAGGTTAAATTAACATTATAACAATATATAAGGAGGATTTTGCATGGTAGATAATAATAAAAACCGAATGAAGGACAGAGAAAAATCTAACGCAGAACTCAGAAAAATGTACCCCAAAGATGGTGCTCATATTGGGATAATTGATGGGGAGAAAATAGGAGGTTATGCCAATAGCAAAGACCATTCTAAGGAAAGAGGAAAAGAATATTATTAAAAAGCATGGTAACCATGCTTTTTTTATTATATACATTTTTTATACCTCAATTGTAAATCAAATTTCAACCCTTATCATCCCAATTAGGTTGTATTAATAATTATAAATCAATATGTTTTTACTAATTTTTAATATTTTTATATTGAAAAACAATAAAATTTTTGATATTATATTTTTAAGGGGTGAGAATTATGAATAAAAAAATTTCAAAAATATTAACGAAAACAGAACCATTAACATCATTAACAATTATTTTAAATCGGAAAATGATTTAACCATTTAAAATAAATATATAAAAATTTAAGTAAGGAGATAATTCTATGAATAAAAGAAGTTTAACTGCATTAACAATAGTATTAAGTACAGTTCTTGTAACTGGTACTCTTGTGAGTTTTTCAATGGTCTTCAATGTAATTTTTGCTTTTAATAATTCAAGTACGCTAGACTTTTTTGGCGCCTTAGGATTTTTGGTTTTTAGTTTAATTTCAATAGTAGTTGCATACAAATTAAAACTTGTTGTAAAAAACATAAGAAATGGTGATTGTTTCAATATAAAAAATAGTAATTATTTTAAACAAATTGGATTATTATTGCTAATTTTTTCTATAATTTATGCAATTATAACTTATCCAATTCCATATAAACCTGGCATTGAATTTTTATCTACTAGCCATGGTTCTTTAAAACCAATTTCCTTTGTATTTTTAATTTTTGGATTAATATCTTATGTATTATCTGAAATATTTAAAATTGCTTTTTTAACAAAAGAAGAAAACGATTTAACTATTTAGGAGGAATGCCATGGCTATTATAGTAAATTTAGATGTTATGATGGCAAAGCGGAAAATTAGTTCTCAAGATTTAGCAGCCAAAATCGGAATAACTCAAGCTAATCTCTCTATTTTAAAAACAAACAAAGCTAAAGCTATAAGGTTTTCAACTCTTGAAGCCATATGCAAAGCATTAAATTGTCAGCCTGGAGATATACTAGAATATGTAGAAGATGAAAATGAGGATTAATTTTTAAAATAAAAGGTGTTAGAGATTTAACCTAACACCTTTTATTTGATTTAAATATTTTTAGATATTTAACTTTCTTTTGCAACTTCTACCATGGTCTTAATATTTTTAAGCGGTGTAGTTATTCCTATACCACATGCAGGGGACAATATGTCCACTCCATTTTTTATACAATGGCTAGATATATTTTTTATTAAGTCACATCCTCCATTGAATAGTGTAAGAGTGCTTACATTTCCCATTATTGCTTTTCCCTTAACATTTTGTTTAACTTCTTTCACACTAGTTATTGAATCAAAACTTATAGCATCACATTTTAGGTTTTGTAAATTTTCATAAACACTTTTTAATTTTCCGCATATATGAACTATTACCCCACCTTTAGTGTATGGCTTTAAAGCTTCAACTATTTTATTTATATATGGTATTGCAAATTCATTAAACAACCTCGGTCCTAATATTTCACCAGTACCACTTGGATCTGATATAGCCAGAATTTCTGCTCCAGCTTCAAGCTGAGCTTTACCAAAGCTTATTAAATTTTCAGTGATTACTTCCATGTATTTATGAGATTTTTCTTTTTTTCTTACTAGCTCTTTATAAAAAACTATAGGATCCATAATTGAGGAAGCTAAGCTTATAGGTCCTGTTATATTGGCTACAATTGGTACATCTAAATTTCTTTCTGAAAGAATTTTTATAGCATCTATCACAACTTTTGCTCTTCCAGAATTAGAATCTATATTTTTTAATTTTTCATAGTCAGCAACAGAATTAATAACATAGTCTGTTACTCTAGGTTCTGTAGTCTTATCGCCTAAAGAAACTCCTGCCCCCATAGATTCTGCTTCTACAGTCATGCAAAAGGGAACTCCACAGTTTTCAAACCCTCCATTTTCATACATACTATATGCTAAGTCTGCCATCAATTTTGAATTAGTATGAGCATCTGGCCACTTTATTCCTGTTATATCCATCAAATCCTCTATTATCATATTCATCATTCCACCAGGACATATACAAGGTGGTCTGTCTACTTCTTCATTTTTCAATACTTTAAATAATCTTTCTTTTGATGTTAACATTTAGCTTTACTCCTTTATTTTATCCTTATGCATTTAAGAACTTTCCCTTCACAAGATTTTTTGCAATTCTAGCAGCTTTAGAAGCCTCTGGAGCATATGCATCAGCACCTATCCTATCTGCAAAATTTTGTGATATAGGACCTCCCCCTACCATAACTACTACATCTTCTCTAATTCCTTCTTTTTTTAATAAATCTATAACTACCTGCATATTATCCATAGTAGTAGTCATAAGAGTAGACATTCCAACTAAATTAGCATTAAACTTTTTAGCTTCATTTACAAATTCACTAGGAGGTACATCTCTTCCTAAATCTAAAACTTTAAAACCGTTAGTTTCTAACATTATTTTAAATAAATTCTTGCCAATATCATGAGTGTCCCCTTCCACAACTCCAACTACTGCTCTTAAATCATTGTCATTGCTTTCACTTTTTAAATGAGGTCTTAAAACATCAAGACCTGCATACATAGCATCAGAGCACATTAAAAGTTCAGGTATATAATACTCTCCATCTTCATATAACTTTCCTGCTTCTTGCATTCCCATAGCTAGTCCTTCATTTATTGCTGTAAAAGGATCTATTTTATTTTCAACGCATTTTTCCGCTAAAGATTTAGTATCATCCTCCTCCATATCAACTACACTTTGTTTTAAATCAAGTATTAAATCTCCATCATACATAATTTTTCATCCCTTCTTTATTTTAAAGTTATCTCATATGCTAAAGGTTCATTTAGTAACTTATTAGTATTTTTTATACATCTTCCTCCTAAAGCTTTAATAGAATTTCTATCATTTAATATATTTATTATTCCTTCTCCATAGGTTAAGTTGCTATCATATTTTATAGGATTAAAATCAATAAAATCATTGTTATATAAACTTGAAGATGTTAATCCACATACATGAATTAAACTATTATCTATATTTTTTTTAAAATTTCTTATTATATTACAACTGCTTTTACCACTGTAGTTTAAATATATATTTTTACCTACAATAGATTCAACCCCACTGGAATCACCATAGGAGATTATATCAGCGCCTCTTTTAACTCCTTCTTTTATATACTCTAAAATTCCCTTCTCTACCTTTTCTATTATTTCTAAAGCTTTATGCTCATCTTTCCTTAACAGCTTATAAAAAACTCTTGGTTCCATTATAGAAGTTATAACTGTAAAAGTACCTTCCACTTTTAATCCTACATATTGGTTATCATCTTTAAGAGCTTTTATGCTGTCTAGTACTTCTTTTATCCTGCCTGAGTTAAAATTAATTTCACTTAAATTATCTACTTCCTCTATTGAATTTATAGCATATTCCTTTACCCTTGGAAGGTATTTATAATCTCCTAAATTTATTTTTGCTCCAAAAGCCTCTGGTAATACAGTCATACAAAAAGGTAAAAAGCATATATTATCTTTTTTATAAATCTTAAGCTCTTTTGACAGTCTTGTCATATATGTTCTCTCACTATAAGCCTCTGGAAAGCTTATTCCTAATTGTAAAAATTCCTCAGGTATGTGTTCATTATCATCTCCTGAACATTTAAATTTGTTCAAATATAACACCTCCTTATGTTTTAATGCACAATTTATACAATGGACAATTGAGAAGAAAATTATTTTCAGACAAAATAATTTCTTTAATAGATTTTTTGAATAGCAATATAATTGCTATTTTTTCGCCTCTGGGGAACAGTAGTGAAGCCCTTTAGGGTTCCCCTGATGTGCAGTATAGTTCGGAACAATACTAATAAATTTAACTAGTACTATTGAAAAGCTACATTTGCTATTATTTTATCGTAGGGGCGAACACTGTTCGCCGCTACAGAATCAATTTAAAATTTCTCAGGAATAACCGAGAAATATCCACAATTGTAAATCGTGAATTCTTCATTGTAAATTGAATTTTAACAAATTAATTAAAATTTAAAGCGTCTATAAAATACTTTTGAAAATAGTCTTTACTACTTAAATCTACTACTTGAACTTTATCCTTAATTTCCATCATTTCTAAAAGCTTGTCTTCATTTAACAGTGATAATTTTGCTCCTTCTACAGAAGAATTTCCTACAAATTTTATATCTCCCTTAAACCCACTTGGTATTATGCCAACGGTTTTTATGCTCTCCTCTTTAAGATGATAACCAAAGGAACCAGCTATAATAGCATGCTCTATATTTTCTATAGAATCATCTACTTCTTTTAAAAGCATAGTTATTCCTGAAGCTATAGCTCCTTTAGCTAGTTGTATTTGTCTTATATCCTTTTGAGATATATAGATATCTTCCGTTATATAAAATTTCTTATCTTTAAATCTTCCTTTTATATTTTCAGGAATATTCTTAGAAAATCTTCCAGTTGATTCTATTATTTTTGCTTTTATAAGGCTAGATGTTATATCTAAAAGTCCACTTCCACATATTCCTCTTGCTTTACTTCCTCCAATAGTATCATAGCTTATATTATAGTTTTCATCTAATTCAAACTTCTCTATAGCTCCACCTTCTGCCCTCATACCGCAGCTTATATTCATTCCTTCAAGTGCAGGACCTGCTGCAGTAGATGTTGAATAAAGTTTACCATCCTTAAGCAAAACCATTTCACCATTAGTACCAATATCTATAAATATTACAGATTGGTACTTATTTATATCTATAGCTACTATCCCAGCCACAATATCTGCTCCAACATAAGAAGATATTGATGGTAATAAAGTAATTATTCCCTTAGGATTTATCCCAATATTTAACTCTTTAGGCTCTAAATCAATCTTATCTAAAAATGTAGCTTTATAAGGTGCTTTTGCTATAGATTCTGGATTTACTCCAGCTAATATATGTAACATTGTAGTATTAGCTGCTATGTTTAAATTGTATATATCATCTTTATTAAAACTCTCACCTATTAACTCTTTTATAAGTTCATTTATTTTTTCTACTATTACTTCTTGAAGCTTATCTAATCCACCCTTTTCTTGCATGGTAAAGCTTATTCTAGAAATAACATCCCCGCCAAAGATAGTTTGAGGATTTAAGGTAGAAGCTTTATTTATTACATTCCCATTTTCTAAGTCTAAAAGATATGCAGATACTCCTGTAGTTCCTATATCTAAAGCTATACCTAATATATTTTTATTTTCCTCACATAAATCTATAATTTTATCTTGAAAGGTTATAGCATAAAGCTCATCTTCCTGATATTTTTTTAAGTTTGCTATTTTTTTTATGATATCCATATCTTTTATATTAAAATTTATACATTCCATGTAACATTTGTATTCATCTTTTATTATATTTTGAAGCTTTTCCTTCTTTAATCTCCCCTTTATATCTACCTCAACAGAATAGCCTTGGTTTATAGTTTTTAAACTTTCTTCTTCTCCTGATATAAATTCTACTGTAATATCTTCTTTTACTGTAGTAATACAGGCTAATCTTTCATTATCATTATTTAAAAACTTTTTTTCTTCCTCTTTAGGTTCTGATTTTATTCCATATATTTTCACCTTACATTTTCCACATATTCCTTTAGAATTGCAAGGTGTTTCCAGCTTAAATCCATTTTTTCTTATGACATCTATAAGCAGAACTCCATCCTCTACATTTATTTCTTTATCATATTGTTTAAAGTAAACTTTATGCATATTCTCCTCCTCCAAAAGCTTTCATCTATTATTGTATTTTCAAACTCCATTCTAAACAATGAATATATTATAATGGAATACAATCTTTAAGTTCTATAGGATTTAATAATAACAATATAATGAAATATATATATATATATTATTGTATTATTAATCATTTTTAAAATAAAAGTATTTTATTTTTCCAGCTATGTATATTTTTTTAAAAATATGGTATATAATAATTTCATAAAATTATTATAATGTGCAAAGGAGATACTTTAAATGAGAAATTTATTTGATTTAAAAGACAAAATAGCGGTTATAACTGGAGCTTCCAGTGGAATAGGTGCTCAACTTGCCAAAACTTTTGCAGATCAAGGTGCTGCTGTGGCAATACTTGCAAGAAGATATGAAAAATTAGAGAATTTATCCAAAGAAATTGAAGCTAGTGGTGGAACAGTCCTTCCAGTGAAATGTGATGTTACAAAAGAAGAAGATGTAATTGAAGCAGTAAATATTATTATTAATAAATTTGGAAAAATAGATATACTAATTAATAATGCAGGGGTTGCATCTATAGGCTCCGTAGAAACTATAGAAGAAGCTGAATGGGATAGAGTTATGGATGCTAATGTTAAAGGCACATTTTTAATGTCTAAACATGTTGTAAAACATATGAAGGAAAGAAACTACGGAAAAATAGTTAATGTTGCTTCTATTTGTGGACTTGTGGGTAGTAAAAATGCACCTCTTCATGCATACAATGCTTCAAAAGGTGCAGTAATCAATTTAACAAGAGGTATGGGAACTTCTTTAATTCAATATGGAATAACAGTAAACGGAGTTGGACCTAGCCTTTTTAAAACCGAAATGACTGAAAACACCCTTTATCAAGAAGACTATTTAAAAATGTACAATACAGTTTGTCCAGCTGGCAGACCAGGAAATACTGATGAATTAGATGGTGCTGTTATCTACTTTGCATCAGATGCTTCTAGCTATACAACTGGTCAAACATTATTTGTGGATGGCGGTTGGACATCAGTTTAATATTATTCATCAACAGACTTAAATAATAAATATAAAAATAAGAGTTTAAAGATATTCTTAAAGCATAATAATTGCCTTAAATCTTTAAACTCTTAATAATTTACTATATTAATCTTTATATTTAACATTAATACTTAATAAAATTTTAGTCCTTAAATTTCATCGGTAGCATCTATTGAAAGTCCTTTTACATGTTTCTTATTCATTAGTTTATCTTTCTTTCTATAATCTTTACTTTTAAAAATAATGTCTAAATCATATTCTTCAGGATAAAGTTCTTCTTTATCTATATAAATAGATAATCTCTTTTTATTGATTTTAATTTTCTTTTTCATCACCATAACACCATATTCACCTTTAGAATTTTCTCCTTCACAAACTATTCCCCTTCTATTCATAAAACTAATATATACGCAATCTCCAATGTTAAAACCTAATTTTGTATCTTTAATTTCATTAAGTTTTTCTCTTTTTTCAGCTAACTTTAGTTTTTCAACTTTTTCCTGATGAATTATTAAATCTTTTTCTTTCTTAGTTACACTCTCATTCTGCTCCTTATATTCTAAGTAAATTTTCTCTTCCTCATAAGTTACAGCATGAGCTCTTTCAATTATATCTTTATCCATACCAAGTCTTAATGCAATCAAAAATGCATTACTTTCTCCAGCTTTACCAATGTTAAGTTTATATAATGGCTTAAGAGTATTTATATCAAATTCCATTGAACCATTTATAAATCCTATATGGTTTTGTGCAAAATCCTTTATTTCACTATAATGAGTTGTGGCACAAATTACTGCTCCCTTTTTGTAAAGCTCCTCAAGTATAGCTACAGCTATGCCCATCCCCTCACTAGGATCTGTTCCTGATCCAACCTCATCTAAAATTACTAAGCTATATTCATCGGCACAATTTAATATACTTATTATATTTTTTATATGAGATGAGAAAGTACTAAGGTTTTGTTCTATACTTTGACCATCACCAATATCTACTAATACTTCTGCAAACACTCCAACTTCGCTTCCTTTAGCTACTGGTATATGAAGTCCTGCCTGAGCCATTAAAGTGAGTAGTCCTACTGTTTTTAAAGCTACTGTTTTTCCTCCTGTATTCGGTCCTGTAATAATTACTCCTTTATAATCCTCTCCTACTACAAAATTTAACGGAACAGCATCCTTACCTAATAACGGATGCTTAGCATCTTTAATATTTATATAGTTTCTATTATTAAAACCTACTTCTCGCCCTTCTATAGCTTTACTATATTTTCCTTTCGCAAAAATATAGTCATAGTTACTCATGACTTCTATATTTATTTTTATTTCCTTTATATTGTCACAAACAAGGTTAGTCAAATTGGATAAAATTTTATATATTTCTTTTTCTTCCTCAAACTTTTCAAAGTCTAATTCATCCTGTATTTTTTTAACCTCTGCTGGCTCAACGAAAACTGTAGAACCGCTTTGAGATCTATCATGGATATTTCCATCCATATCCTTTCTATATTCACTTTTTATAGGGATTACATATCTTCCATTTCTTTGACTTACTAAAGAATCTTGAAGATATCCTTTATATTTTTCATTTCTTAATACACTGTCCAATTTATTTTTAATTTTATCTTCTAAAATTATAATCCTCTTTCTTATTTTATATAATTTGGAGGTTGCTCTATCATCTACTCTTCCCCTTACAATAGATTTTTCTATTTCCTCTCTTAATTCACCTAGCTCAGAGGTTGATAATGCATATAAGCTTATAGTTGGTGCAACCTGTTCTTTATCTAACATAAATCTTTTTAGTCTTTTTACTTCTTTAAGGAGTTCAGAAATTATATCCAAATCCTCTGGTAAAAGAATCATTCCTTTTTCAATCTTATCTCTTACTGCTTTAATACCAGTTAAGCTATGAATTGGTACACTTGAGTTTATATCAACTATGGCTCTAGCTTCTGTGGTTTCTATCATATTTTTTCTAATTATATTTATATCCACATAAGGTTCTAATTTTTCAATTCTTTCCTTAACCATATCTGATAGTGCATATCCTTTTAGTACTTCCTTTATTTTGTTATATTCTAATAATTCAATTGCTTTATTATTCACTTTTATTTCCTCCATCTGTTCATTCTTTTTAATTGTTTAAAACTTTTTATTTTTTATATCGTGAATAATAAGTCCTATCAGCCTATTTGTAATCTTACTATGTTATAAAATATTCATAATGGTTATTAACTTAGTAAATGTGATTCTTTTAAATGTCTTATATATTTTTCAAAAAATTCCCTTTAAAACTTATAATGTTATAACAAAAAGACTATAAGTAAACAAAAGTTCACTTATAGCCTAAATTTTCATCCTCTCTATATTTAGAATTATCTTTAGCAAAGAAAATCATCCATAAATATAACTACAATAACTGAAAAACTTTAACTAAATATATAATTGCTAACAAATTATATACTAATAGTAAGACATAGTTTTTTATAGCAGTATATTACTTATACAAATAAAATTTCTTTTATGAAACATAATTCTAAAATAACGTAAAAAAACCGAGCAATAGCCCGGATTATTACTTCTCTAGACATCTTAAATAATTAATCAAAATATAGGCAACATACCTTACGTCATGCAATTAACCATGAAATAAAATACACTAATATATTGACTACCTATTTACTGATGTTCTATATTAAGGAGAATGTGAACCCTGTTCTACTAAGTATAAGCCTAAAAAATTTCATAACAAATAAACCTAATAAAATAGGTCAATTTTAAAATTTTTAAAGACTCATTATTCAATTACTTAGTTTAGAACTATTGCACTCATAAAAATCTCCTCTTCTTTTTATTCTAAAACCATTTTATCATTTATTTTTATATTATTCAACAAGTGTTTTTTCATTCAGAAATTTCTCAGTAGTAACTGAGAAATTTAGAACTAGTTAACTGTGAACTAGTATTTAAGCGTAAAGTAAACGAAAGGTTTACTTTACGCTTAAATGTTAGGATGCAAATATTAATATTCCTTATTGTTTGTAGAATTTCTTTATTGTTTCACAAACAAAATCTACTTCTTCTTCTTTTAATTCTGGATATATTGGTAATGCTAATATTTCTTTTGATACTTTTTCTGCTACTGGGAAGTCTCCTTCTTTATGCCCTAAGTAACTGAAACATTTTTGCATGTGTAATGGTATTGGATAGTAAATACTATTTCCTATTTCATTTTCTTTTAAGTAAGTTACCAATTCATCTCTTCTTTCAGCACGTATATTGAATACATAGTATACTGGTTTTTGATCTCCTTTTATTTTAGGGAATCTTATGTATTCACAATCCTGTAATTTTTCCATGTACATATTAGCTATTTCTTCTCTCTTTTTAATAGCATCATTTATATATTTTAATTTTACTGAAAGTATTGCAGCTTGCATACTATCTAATCTAGAATTATATCCTATATAATCATAGTGATATTTTTTAGCTGCTCCATGTACTCTAAACATTCTAGTTCTCTCTGCTAATTCATCACTATTAGTAACTATCATACCTCCATCACCATATCCACCTAATGT
Organism: Clostridium faecium; assembly: GCF_014836835.1. Taxonomy (GTDB): domain Bacteria; phylum Bacillota; class Clostridia; order Clostridiales; family Clostridiaceae; genus Clostridium_J; species Clostridium_J faecium. Next base: position 11,979 of record NZ_JACSQB010000074.1, read on the forward strand.
TTTAGTTGGGAAGAATGAAAAAATACCCATGTCTCCTATAGTTCCTGAATGTCTATAGCTATCTCCATTACCTTTCCATCTCATTCCAAAGGCTTCTGCTGCATCTTCTAAAACTCTTAAATCATTTTTATTTGCTATTTCCATTATTTTATCCATGTTATTCATTTGTGAGAATAAATGAATTGGAAGTATTCCCTTTGTTTTAGAATTTACTTTTGATTCTATTTGATTTAAATCCATTTCAAAGGTTTCTTCATCTATATCTACAAATACAGGTGTAGCTCTATGCTTAGCTATACAAGATGTAGATGCTAAGAATGTAAATGGTGAAGTTATAACTTCAGCTCCATTTTCAAAACCTAAAATATGAGAGGCAATTACTAAGGCATCTGTACCTGATGCTACACCTATGGCATGTTTTGCTCCTGTATATTCTTTTATAGCTTCTTCAAAATTTTTAACTTGTGGTCCAAGTATAAAGCTTCCGCTTTCTACTACATCAAATATAGCTTTATCAAATTCAGCTTTTTTTTCTGCATATTCTCTTTTAGATGTATAAAAATCAACTTTCACTTATATCACTCTTTCTTTTTTATTTTCATTTAATAGTCAAATTTTTTCTATTTTAACTTTGCTTATCTCATTACTTTTTCTACTGCTGCTACAAGTTCTTTAGCTACATATTCTGCATCTTCTAAAGCTAATGTAGAATAGACTGGTAAAGAAATTTCATTTTTATATTGGTTATATGCATTAGGATAATCTTCTATATTGTACCCTAAATTTTTATATAATGTAAACATTGGTAATGGTTTAAAGTGTACATTTGTTGCTATATCTTTTTGGGCTAGTATTTTTATTACTTCATTTCTTTCAGCTTCTCCAAATCCTTTTATTCTTAATGGATATAAATGATATGAAGTTTCTTTAGTTTCATCTTTTTTAAATGGTATTATAGCCCACTCTTTTTCAGCTAATACTTTTGTATAAGTATCAAATATAGCTTCTCTTTTTCTTAACATTTCTTCATATCTTGTAAGCTGAACTAAACCTATAGATGATCCCATATCTGTCATATTACATTTATGTCCATCTGTTAATATATCATATTCCCAAGCTCCAGCTTTTGTCTTTGATAGAGCATCCTTTGATTGACCATGTAAGGATTGTAATTTAAAATCTTTGTGTAAATCCTCTGTTCCTTTAAAATTATTATCTCCAAAAGTTATTGCTCCACCTTCTGATGTTGTAAGGTTTTTTACTGCATGAAATGAGAATACATGGAAATCCATTTGACCTCCAACTTTTTTACCCTTATAAATAGCCCCTAAAGAATGAGCTGAATCTGATACTAAGATTATATCTTCGCGACCTTTAGCCTTTAAAACCTCTTTAATAGCATCATAATCTACAGGCACTCCTGCAAAGTCTACTGTATAGATAGCTTTAGTTTTTGGTGTTATTGCATCTTTTAATTTTTCTATATCTATTAAAAAACTATCTTTTGCTACATCTACAAATTTTGGTTTTATACCTCTATGCAAACACACACTTGCTGTAGCTGTATAAGTATAAGGAGTAGTTATTACTTCGTCTCCTTCTTTTATATCAAACTCTTTTAATATAAGTTCTAATCCTGCTGTGGCACTAGATAATGCTACAGATTTATTTGTATCACAATACTCTGCTAAATTTTTTTCAAATTGTTGTGTTTTAGGACCTGAAGTTATCCAACCAGATTTTAACACCTCTACTACTGCTTCTATTTCTCTTTCTGTAATATCTGGTGGTGAAAATGGTATCTTTTTCATTATAATCCTTCCCTTCATTTAACAATTAATTTTTTATTTTAAAATAACTTTTATTTATTTTTTGCCTTTAAAATATCCTGTATCCTTAGTTATATAAATATTTCCTTTCGCATTTATATTATCTTCTAAATAATTATAAATCTTCTTTAAATCCTTTGAAGATAAACTCACTTCATTATTTCCTGGCATAGAAAATATATAGTCTAGTATATATACAGGATCTGTCACTTTTAAATTGTCTTTATATCTTTTCAATTCTACCATATTAAAATATTTTGATACAATTTTAAATCCATTTTCTAATTGAAAACTATCTGTACTCTCCCAGCTTTCACTGGTTAAGCTATATATATCAAATGTAGAAATTATTTCTCTTATTTCTTTCATGTGATTTTTACCAACAGTAGAGGCAAATAAAATCCCCGCACTTTTTAATACTTTATTTATTTCTTTTAAAGCTTTATTGATATTAGGCACATGATAAAGCATGTGATTTGCTATAACTACATTAAAACTTTCCTCTTCAAAAGGAATATTTTCTGCATTTACAATTTTAAAATTAAATCTGCTTCTTTTTTCTCCTAAATTTTTTTTAGCATCCTTTAACATACCATCTGAAAAATCTGTCAATGTTATTTCCCAATTTGAGGGTATATGGTTAAAATTTTTATTCCAAAGACTAGCATCACCACAACCTAGTTCTAATATTTTTATATTAGGCTGCTTTAAGTCTAAGTTACTTAATCCTTGCTTTAATTCTTTGAAAAACCAGGACATCCACCCTTCTTTATTTGTACTAAAAAGCTCATGAATAGCTATTCTTGCCCTTAAGTTTGATGCATTTTCATATTGCTGAGCCCAATTTTTATCAGAATTTATGGCACTTATTATATTTATAAACTTATCCCAATCCATTTCTTTATTAAAATCTATGGTATCTGCAGCTTCATCTATAGCTTTTATAATGGATTGTATATGTTTTATTTTTTTCTTCATTATTTCCTTTTGAATTTCTAAAGACTTTTTAAAATCTTTATGATTTAAATCATACTTCATTATATTAGCTATATCCTCTAGAGAAAGCCCTATAAATTTAAGAGTTAATATCTTTTGTAGTTTACCAAAATCCTCTTTGCTGTACAATCTATGCCCTAATTCATTATGGTTACTAGGAACTAATAATCCTATTTTGTCATAATATCTTAAAGTCCTTATAGTTACTCCAGCTTTTTTCGCAAATTCTCCTGTGGTAAATAGTTTTTTTGAGGTATCTTTCACATTAATCACCTCTCAATAATATATCATGTATAATAACAATTATTATATTAACACATGACGTAAGGTAATGGGCAATAGTTATTTTAAAAATCTATATTTTTAGTTTATATCACTTATTGTCTGTTTCTATTTCTACAATAGTTATTCCATTAGCATTTAAAAATTAATTTATCAAAAATACCATTTATGTTATAATTTTAAATAATCGAGCGATATTTTATCTAAATTACAAAGAAAAAATACTATATATTCACTTTTGAATAATATAGTATTTTTATGAAATGTTGATTTTTTCACTTATTACATTAACTAATAACATTGTTTACTAATTTTACATATTTTCTTTAATCCATTTTTTGAATCCTAATGTTTCATTTATAGTGTCCATTCCATAAATTACAGATATTATTGCTTCATTTTCATCTCCATATCCGTAAAAAATTGGCTCTTCCAAATCAACTTTATTTCCAATTATATAGTCTTTTATATATGGATTATATGCCTTTAGTTTTTTTGCATTTTGCTTAGCTTTTTCCATATCTCCTAAGTTATAATGGTATAATGTTTTCCCTAAAAGCATAGCTGCACTTTCATCTTCTTCGTAGTCTTTAAAAAGTTTTTCTGCATAATTAAAGTCCCTTAAATTTATTGCTTTAAATACTGCCCACTCTCTAACTCCTTGATTATCATTTGGATTTAGCTCTAAAGTTCCTTTGTCCATTTCAAGTGATTCATTTCTTTTTCCTAATTTCCATAAAACCTCTGCATAATCAACTCTCAATTCCATATATTCTCTAGTTTCATATATTAACCAAAAACTGCCTTTATTCTCTTTAATAAAATTTTCTCCTAATTTTTCTTCTTCACGCTTTAAAACTTCTTTCATCTTTGGTTCTGCTTCTTTATAATTTTCATTTTCAATATTAAAATATATATCTCCAAGAAGTTCAAGTTCTTTATTAGTTAATTTATTAATTCTTTTAACCATTTCACTAAAATCTCCATAGAAATTGTTATCAAATTCATCATTGAGATATTGATTGTTATTATTCCTAAATTCACTTTCAAATAAAGTATATTTATATATGCTTTCTACTTTCCAATCTTCATATCCCTCTTCCATGTCCATAAAGTCCCTAATATCTTTTGATTTTTTTGACAGGGTTCCTTCACTTACATTAAAGTAATCTGCTATATCTTTTAACCTTATATCTAAATTTCCTTTTTCTAAAAGCATCATATTTAAAAATACTCTATTTACATTTAATACAGCATGAACAATTCCTGCTGCTATAGTATTGCTCTTTCCTCTTTCTAAAGACTGCCAATTATAATATTTTAGTGCTTCAAATAGTTTAATAAATGTAGCTTTTAGTTCTTCATTTTTTAATTTATCTCCAAAATTATTTAACAAATCTTTAATTTCTTTATCTCTTTCAGGATTTTCCTTTAATTTTTTTAGCTTTCCACCATTACTCTCCATTAATGGCAAATATGGTATTTCATCTTCTTTTTCTCCTTCATAATCGCATATTCCAAATCTTGGAGAATTTGTAAATTCTATTTCCTCAAGATAATTATCTTCACTTTGATTATAATTTTTTATACATTCATCACACAAGTATTTCTTAAATCCTTCATCATTATCTATAAATTCATATTTAGCATTTTTATCACAATCACTGCATTTAACAGTTGGTTCATTATTTCTAGCTAATATTTCTATACTGTTTTTAGTTTTTATATCTGAAAATTCATCTATAACTTTTATAGTTAAATATGTAGTATATCCAAAATCATATTCATATTCAAAAATACTTTTAATTTGAACTAAGTTTTTAATTTTTATATTTAAATTACCATCGTAATCATCCCAAATACCATCTTCTATTCTGCTTTCACCATATGTTTTATTCCTTATGTTAAAACAGCTTAAATGGTAGCAACACTCTACCCATACGTGTCTTATAAAATTATCTAAGTCTTTTAACTTAGCATTTTTCTCCATAGATATATACATCCAAAAATCTTTTATATATTTATCCTTAATTAACAATATAAATTTTTCTACATTTCTACCTGCTATATTATTATTTTTTTCTATTATACTCAATCGGTTTTTACAATTTTTAATATGGTTAGCTCCACCACCACTAGTAATTTCTCTGCCACAAAAATAACATTTACCTTTCAATACATCCACCTACTTAGACTTTTCTATTTTATATTAATTTCCTTATATATTATATCCTTACCAAATTTTATAATAATATATACAAACCTTGATTTAATATTATCAAATTTCAATAAAAAAAAGATACCTATTAACTTTACATCTGACTTTTAAGATTAAAATTTATGATAGAAATTCTTTTATATATTTAAAACTTTTACTCAATTGTAACACCTAAAATACTTTTAGCTAACATACTGTCTTTATTAACTTTAAGCACATCTTCAGCATATTTGTATAATAAATTCTCATCTAATTTATCACTAAAAAATAATATCCACTCTTTATAATTTACATTTTCTGAATCAAGTTCTAATGATTTCTTCCCATAAAAAAATGCAAGTTCCTCCGCTAATATTGGATTTAAGATTATAAGAAGATAAAATGATATTAAATGACTGACATATGCCAGTTCTTTTTTCTTGTTGATTTTTTCAAATTGAAAAAATTTATGTTGTAATATATAAAATATATTGTTTTTATAAAATGAACTTTCATTGCAAAGAGAACTAATCTCCTCAATAGATATATCAAATATATTATCTAATTCATCATAATTACAGTTATCAATAATTTCTTTTAAATTCACATAACCACCTCCCTACATAGTTTTATTTTATCATAACTTCATTGAAGGTTTAATCCATATGTAAAATTATGATATACTCATATATAAAATATAGGATACTTGTTAATTATTATATAATGTTAGGGGGTATAATCTTTGCAAACTATAGGTATAATTGGAGCAATGGATTTAGAAATTGAACTTATCAAAAATAACATAACCATACTAAAGGAAGAAATTTATGCTGGCTTTAAATTTTATATTGGAGCTTTTAAAAATGTAAATTTAGTGTTGACTTCTTGCAGCATTGGAAAGGTTAATGCAGCAGCTTGTACTCAAATATTAATTGATAAATTCAGAGTTACTAGTATAATTAACACTGGTATAGCAGGAGGGCTAAATGATGAAGTTAAAATATGCGATATAGTAATCTCTAACAATGTTACTTATCACGATGTCTGTAAGGAACAAATGAAAGGATGGTTTCCTTTTGTTGAATATTTTGAAACGAGTAATTTATTAGTAGAAGTTGCTGTACAAGCTTATAAAAATTTGGAGATAAAAGAATTCAATTATCATATCGGAAGAATTGTAACTGGTGAAGCTTTTATATCCGATAATGAAGCAAAAATTAATATTATAAAAAATTATTCTCCTCATTGCGTTGAAATGGAAGGTTCTGCAATTGGACATGTTGCTTATATTAATAAAATTCCTTTCATAGTTATTAGAAGTATTTCTGACAATGCTGATAATGATGCTCATACTAACTATGAAAACTTTGAAAAAATATCAGCTAATAATTCTAGCAAATTAGTATTAAATATGCTTAAAATAATTAACGATAGAGCCGATTAAAAACTATTTTTATTCAAAATATTAAATTGAATAAAGTACTTGATTAGAATAATATTCTCAATCAAGTACTTTATCTAATTTTTAATACTTGAAGAAAGTTCTTGTCTAATCATTCATCAAAAGCCTATTATACTGATTCAGCAGCTTGTCTAATTCTTGACTAAGTTCTACTAATTCAGTGTTTGTCAAGGTTTCACTTTGATTCATCAGTAAGTGCATTAAATTTCTCAGTTCTTCAATCTTTTGTATTATCTCTTGCTTTTCTGACATATTATCCCTCCTTTCATTATGTAAACTATATTAAATGAAAAAAGGGATAATATGTTATTATAATTTAAAATGCAAAAAAACAACAAATCTATTTATAAGACTTGTTGCTCTTCAATCATGTATAAAATTATAAATTATTTAACTCATCATATTTTGATATAACTTTATTTACTATTCCATAATCAACTGCTTCATAAGAATTTAACCAATAATTTCTATCTGTATCTTTTTCTATTTTTTCTAATGGTTGGCCAGTAGCTTCACTGATTATAGTGTTAATTCTCTTACGTACTCTTAATATTTCCTCAGCTTCAATACCAATATCTGTAGCTTGACCGTTAAATCCACCTAATGGTTGATGTATCATATATCTAGTATTTGGTAGTGAATAACGATTTTCTTTTTCTGCTGCAAGATAAATTGTGATAGCAGCACTTGCAACCCATCCAGTACCAATTACAATAACAGGAGCTTTAATAAATTTAATCATATCATGAATTGTATCTCCAGCTTCAACATGACCACCTTGACTGTTGATAAATAATTTTATTGGTTCATCTCCCATTTCTTGCAAAATTAGAAGCTGTTTAGTTACTTTTTCTGCTAAATCTTGAGTGATTTCTCCAGAAATCACTATAGATCTAGATTGTAATAATTTTTCTAACATTAAAGTTGAAGTATCTTGTTTTTTTTCTTCATTACTCATAATATCATTCTCCTATCAATTAATATATTTAAATATAATTATTATCAAATATTTTCAGTTTAATTAATTATAACATAATAAACCAAAAATTATTAATTTAATTATTTACTTTTCTTTATATGATTAAATATATTATAGGAAGCAGCTTCTATTATGAATAACAAATTTAAACATACCACATACAGAAATACTAGAAAAAATTTATTTTAAGGAAACCTCAAAGGCTTTAACGGTGGAATTTTAATCATAATTCTTTTATGGATTTTAAGCCTCTAGGGTTTAGTATGATATGGTACTACATCTACAACGTTAAATAATATTTTAATTATATTGCTTATCTTCATAAAATTAGTATAATGTGAATTCTCCATTACTTAAGAGTCTCTTACTTTATTCAATCTTCTCACTGACTCTAATTACCTTTCCTGTCCTAGTATCTATTTTCACTTCATACGTTCCAACAGAAGTTTTTATAGTAGCTTTATAAATTAATATCCCTTGTTCAGCATCTAATCCTACTTCTACCAATTCATGAGGAACATATCTTAAAGCAATTTGAATAGCTTCTTCAGGTGTAATTTTATAAGTTTCTCGATAACTATCCCTGAATTTATGGTAAAAATCACCCATTATTTTAACCACTTTCCTTTTAATAATTATATGATTATTCTATTCAACGCCTTAATAATTGGTACCTTTCACCAATATATAATTCTAAACTTATTCCCTCTAATAATTCTATGGTATTAATATTTCATAATAAACATATATAGTTAAATATAATTTATGTTTACAATAGTATATTAAATACTTTGTCCATATAAAAAAAGCTCTGTTAAGAGCTCTTTAAACTATTTATAATGTATTTACTTTATACTATTTTTCAGTTGGGTTAATTACAGTTTTTGATTCATTATAAGTATCAGTTAATTGTTGCACAGGCGAATTGTAAGGTTTAACCCAACCTTGAGTTACAGCTAGCTCTGTAAGAGCAGTATGTCCCCCAACTATTTGATTTAAACCAGAAGAATATATAGATCTCAATTCTGGAGTACTGCTTGTTAGTGTAGCATTAAGATATGCATCAGCTGCTGCTTTTCCAGAAGCAAGCATATTTGTAGAAATAACTTCATCATTAATATCAACATTATTTTTAATTAGATTTCCAATTAAATTTGCCATTCTATTATACCTCCGCCATGACTGTTACTTGATTTTCATTAATAAACTGTTGCAATCCTTTTATTCTACCTTCTGCTGCTAATACACTAGATTCACCTTGTCTTCTTAAGTTTTCATCTGTTATTAGTGCATTTACTGCTCTTTGTACAACTAATCCATCTTGCTCCATCTTCAATAGTGATGTTAAAGATAGTAATTCTGCTTCTGAAAGTTTTCTCATTTTCTTCCCTCCAATAAAAAATATAATAAATATCATTCTTTCCTTACTAGCTTTTTAATTTCTTTTATTAATTTGGTCTTTTAGCTCTCACTTCATACAATAATTATTTTTTTATTATAAAACAAACTAAAAAAGCACCTACTTAAGTAAGTGCTTTTATATAATTTAAACTTTATATTTTATTTTTTTAATGAAGAAAGTGTTTCTGCTATTTGCTTAACAATATCTATCGAATTATTAATTGATCTAGTCCTTCCTAATACACAAAGTGCTTCTGCTACTTTTCTAGCAAAATCTAAAGGTTGATCAATTGATTCAAAGTGAATATACATAAGTCTTGGATCTTCAAATAACCAGTGATTATGAAGTGCAGTAACCAATATTCCTTTTTTCCTTAAAATAGATATAAAATCATTTATTTCATCTTGAAGAATAACAGTCTCACCTAAATTAAGAGTTCTACCTTGATTATCAGGAGACTCAAATGAAAATAATGCTGATAATGCTAATGGAGAACGAGTTCGTCTTCCTAATATTTCTGCATTAATATTTCTCATAAATGTTACTGTACAAGCACCTTCAGCTGTGCTTAAAATTTCTGCTCCAAGTATTCTGGCAAATTCATTACAAAGTAGACAAAAATCTTTCATATTTATTTCCCCCTGTTTTTAACTAACATTTTTCAAGAAATTTCTTAAAAAACTTTGCTTTCTATAAGCATAATATGAAGATTATTCATAGATGTGTATAAGCTTTCCCTAATATTAAAAAAACACCTAATTTTCTAAATCTCTTTAATTATTTGCCTAATTTATAGTATATTCTCTTAATTATATATATTTTTTTCACTGATTATAGTAAAAATAAACAGCCTATTTAATGATTTCTACTTATCACTGATATTTTCATGTTTAAAATAGCCACCATAAATTTCCATAGATTTATTAACTACCTTTATAAATGTATTATCATAGATTCCGTAAATGGTAGTATATCGTGATGCTTCATGGATATCTTTCATATGGTCTTCACTTGCAGAATCTAAATGTGGTTCAATATTTATATCTACAATCTCAATGCTGTCATAAATAGATAATTCTGGAAATAATAAAGTTTAAGATTAAGTCTTATTTTACTTCTTTTACACACCAAATATGCCCATTTTTCATAATTATCAATGTAGTTTCAGTAATTTCTATAGGTGCATAAGAAGTAGCCCAGTAAAATTTTATTTTTGTTTCATACATAAAATCACTTAATTTCTTATTTAAGATTATTTCATATCTATCAAGCCAAGGACTTGAACCTCCAACTATCCAAAAACTTTCCTCAGGTTTACCCCAATTTTTAATAATTTCATTTTTCAATTCATCACAAGCAACAGCATAATGAAAAACTCCATTCCTTGTACTCTCACCCTTTGCCCAAATTTTAGCAACTTCTTCTGGAGAAGTTGCTCCTAATTCATCTAATGCTTGTTGAAAAAACTCTACTTGTCCTTTAGTTTGTTGATGGGTTACATTAATTTGATTGTCTGCAAATTTATTATAATCTAAAGCCTTTGTATATAAGTATGACCTTAATTGAAACTCTTGTAAGTTAATATTACTTAATGTTATTGGGATTAAAATAGCTGTAGCAAATTTATAAATACTTTTCATAATAAATCCACTCCCTTAATAATTAACATTTGTACTCTTAAGCTTTTGTAGATATAAGTTAATTTATTAATGGAAATATTAACTATAGTATTTTAAGGTACCTTATTATTCACTTATAAAAAAATTCTATTTATATTTTAGCTTTCAATAATTAAGTGATATTTTTATTGTATTGCTATATTAAAATACCGCAAATTCTCTTATGAATACTGCGGTATTTTAATATAGCAATTTATATTTATTTTTTAATCAAATTGAAATTTATATAATAATAAAATACTAGTGTGATGAATCAACTTTTCTTTTTACAAACCACGTTATAGAAATAAAATACCCTATTATAGGAGAAACTCCATATCCCATTAATGGAACTGGAAAATTTCCAAACAGATTAGAAATTAAAATAACTATAAAATATACACCAATGCTTAATGATAATAATTTATGTTCTTTTGGCGGAAAAAATAAAAATGGCAGCGGCAAAATCATAAGAGAAATAATCCCTAAAATTAACCATATCATTCCCATACTTGCTACTAAACTAATTATTCCTTCAACATAGGCTACAGGTGCTAGTCCATCTAAAAATATCCAGGAAAATATAATTAACCCATTAAGCAATACTACAATAAAATAGCGGTAAATATTATTAGTAGTATTCCACAATAATATTATCATTGAAATAACAAATGCAGTTACCATTGAAGCATCAGGCTGCAAAACAAGTATTACGGAAACACATATAACAATAATACTTGAAAACCACCAACTTTTGCTTTGTAGCAATTTCCACAAATTTATTATTATAATAGGTAGTACAATAGCTGCAACGTGAACCTTAATTGGTCCAATAGCTATCCATCTATGAACATTTTCTACTCCTGAATTAATAAAAGTTGTGAATAAAAACATTACTGAAATTAATATGGAAATAGCAGCTTTATTTTTATTAATATCATATTCTTTTGATAATGCAAAATATGAGATTAACCCTAATATTATTAAGTAAAAAATATTTTGTATATAAATAAAAAATGGGACATTATTTATGTACATTGCCATGACACCAATTATTATTGAAGGTGTAGCTATGATAATTGGTATATAATTTATTAAATCTTTTTTCTTCATTTTTAACTCTCCTAAGTTTAGTAAATTAATTTTAACAGAGAAAATAATATAAAACAATATTTGCTTTCACTTATATAACAAAACATTTTAATGGAATTTTTTATATTGAATTTTTTCCATCAAACTCAGGTTATTTTAACTTTCAATAATTAAGTTATACTTTGATTGTATTACAACGTAAAAACACCGCAATTCCTCGTATGAGTACTGCGGTATTTTAATATATTATTTTATATTTACTTTCTAAGTTCATTGACAAATTGGAATTTGGCAGCTTCACATGATACTTATGATATAATATATTAATGTTCTAAGTATTTTTTATTGAAATCTTAAGTTGATATTTAGATATTAATAAAAAATCTATGGCGAACACTGTTCGCCGCTACAGGAATACATATATTATAGTTCGATAAAAAATAAGACGGTTTACCTTTACGTAAACCGCCTTATTTCAATATGGTGACTCCTAGGGGAATCGAACCCCTGTTACCACCGTGAGAGGGTGGTGTCTTAACCGCTTGACCAAGGAGCCATATGCAATTACCACAAACCATATATTACTCCCAATTTATTAATATGTAAATATATTATTAGCTTTTTCTATAGATAATTATGTTACTATAAAGAATTTCCTTAATCTAAATCATCAATTAAGAAGAGCTATAATGAATTATAACTTTTTTTTTTATTATATTAAACACTGCTTCAAATAACAATTTATTTCCCTCTTCACTAAGATGAATTCCATCAGTATATAAGTATCTGTTATTTTCTATTTTCTCAAAAATATAATTTAAATTTATAAAATCAATGCCTTCATTATGACAAAATGTATTAAGAACCTCTCCAAACTGCTCTATTAAAGAGTTTACTTTACTGTAGTCACAATAGCTGTCCCAACACTTTAAAGCTAAATCTTCTATTGTTTTTTGTGGTGCTAATATTATTGGGATAATATTATTTTCTATTGTTTCTTTAACCATTATCTTTATATTTTTAAGGGCATTTTCTGCGCTTTTATTAGTTAAAAAATCATTAGTTCCCCCTAATATAACAACAATATCTGGATTATTATATACTACATCCTCCGTAAACCTATTAACCATGCCAATGGTTGTATCTCCATTTACTCCTGCATTTATTACATTAACATTATTTAATTTCTTTCTTAATAATTCAACCCAACTACTTTTAGTACTAACTCCATATCCATATGTAAGACTATCTCCTATACATACTATTGAATTCATTCTTTATTCTCCCTTCAGCTTTAGTGATAAAATCAATTCATTTCCTTCACTGTATTATATTAAATTATAACTCCTATAATGTAAAAGACTCAATAATATTATTTTAATTATTGAGTCTTTTATGCTTAATTAATTATATCTTCTAAATGCTTAACATATATGTTTTGAAATTTATTATTTTCACCTAATCCTTTAAGGTAAGTGTTTATTTTAAAGCCTTCACCTTCTAATATAGTTTTCCATGAATCTTCTTCATCAGATGCCATATCATTTTGAGCATGATCTCCAGCTACTAGCATAAATGGCATTAGGGTTATTTCCTCTATATTTTTTGCCTTTAATTCTGGAATTATATGCTCTATTTCTGGATAGCCCTCTACCGTTGCCATATAAAGGTTTTCTAGATTCATCTTACGAGCTACATATTCAAATTGAAAATAACATGAGTTTGCATGATGTTCAGTTCCATGACCCATTAACACCACTGCTGAATTTTTATTTAACTCCGGAAGCTGAGCTTTTAAAGCTTCAACAGCCTCGAAATAATCTTCATTTTTATAAAGTAATGGTCTTCCAAGTTCTATTTTTTCAAAGACATTTTTTTCTTTATATTGATTTATAGAAGATTTAATCTTATCATATTCTTCTCCATATATTATATGTAGTGGTTGAACATAAACTTCTTTAAATCCTTCTTCACTCATTTTTAAAAGTGCTTCTCCTACTGTATCTACATGAAATTTATCTCTACTTTTAAGCTTCTTTATTATCATATTAGAAGTAAAAGCTCTTCTAACTTCAAAGTCTTTAAAACTATTTCTTATAAAATTCTCTGTGGCTTCTATACAGCTTTTAAATGGATGTTCGTAGCTTGTTCCAAAGCTTACAACTAATATGCCCTTTTTACTCATATGTTCATTCTCCTCAAAATTATATTTTAAAATTTATTATAAACTCCTAGCAAACTGAGAATTAACTGCAAACCTCGACTATATATTCCCGTTTACTAATTAGTTTTATAATTCTCTGGTATAAATTTATTTACAATAAGTGCAATTATGATATTAACTACAGCTACCATAGTTAATACTGGTATCATTCCTATTAAAGCTTCATTTGGCATAAATGTCATAAATTTATTCAAAATTAATAGCATAAGTACAGATATAGGTCCATTTATTAAAGCTCCTACTATTGCAGAAGATATATTTGATATTAATTCCCCTTTTTTTCTTAAAACCTTATAAGTTGTTCCAAAGAAATACATAGTCAATGCCATATCTATACATATAATTAAATGAACTGGCAATGACATTGGAAACCCACTGATAGTTGCAGTTATAAGATGACCTATTGCACCAACTGCTGCTCCTGCTAAAGGACCTAATATAATAGCTGCCAAAAATCCTGGCATGGAATCAAATGCCACTGTTTGAAAAATTTTAATATTAGCTCCAATTGCACTTAAAGCTATAAAAAGCCCTATTAAAACTAGTTTTTTTACTTTCATAAATCCCCTCCATATTATATATAGATATATCTTAAAAGATTCATTCTAAGAAATTATTTTTTCTTAAATATAAATTTGACCACAATTGTGCATTGTCACTGTTTAATTACCCATTGATTACATTTCTTCTAAATAAACTTCTTTTCAATTAAATAATTTAACAATTTTTTATCATCACTAAAAGCTATTGGATAGTTTATCTTCTTTCTGCCAATAACAATTCCATAGATGTTACTTTCCATTATAGCTTCTAATTTTTCTACAGTTCCTCCAACTATGCCACTGTCTTTAAGAAGCATAGCTTTAGCATGAAATTCTT
This sequence comes from Clostridium faecium, assembly GCF_014836835.1. Taxonomy (GTDB): domain Bacteria; phylum Bacillota; class Clostridia; order Clostridiales; family Clostridiaceae; genus Clostridium_J; species Clostridium_J faecium. Next base: position 26,979 of record NZ_JACSQB010000074.1, read on the forward strand.
TTATAAAACACAAATTCAGTTCCTTAGAAAAAGGTCCCTTCATTGCAATAATATCTTCTACCTTAACACCCAATTCTTCACATTCTGACATTACCTTAAGTGTTGGCAATACTCTATGAATTATTCTATTATTTAAATTTAAATCCAATATTTTATTTATATTTCTGCTTCCTGTAGTATTTAGTATAGTTCCATCTATGGTTTTCAGCACTTTCCCTAATTCTTCATAGCTTTCTACCTCTATTATGTTAGGTGAATTTATATATTTATCTACAATAGAAGCTCTTTCATATCTAATGTAATTAATGTTTAAACTATTACAAATTTCTAAAGCATTATAAGTTATTTCTACTGCATAAGGATGAGATGCATCTATTAACAATTTTATATTATTAACTTTTAGCATTTCCTTAAGTTCATCCTTACTTAATGGTTTATCATTTAAAATCTTATATTTATAATTTTCTAAAAGACTTCCACCATATGAGCTAGCAACAGATAGTAACAAATCATCAGTATATTTATTCAAATTTTCTACTATAACTTTTCCTTCGCTTGTTCCTAAAATTAATGCTATCACAATTATATCTCCTTATAATTTATATCCTCTTGGAGTTATAAATTTATTATCTTTCATGAAGCTGTTGCTATTTCCTATGATTACTATAGAGAACATATCTACTTTACTGTCATCAAAATTTTCTAATGTATAAAGCTGAACTTCTTGTCCCTCTCTTAACGCATGTTTAACTACTGCCACTGGCACATTTCCACTTCTAAATTCCTTTACAGTTTCAATAGTTTCTCTTAAATAATGAGGTCTTCCATTGCTTTTAGGATTATATAAAGATATGATAAAATCTCCTTCTGCTGCAAGGCGTACTCTTTTCTTTATTAATTCATATGGTGTTAATAAATCACTTAAACTAATGTTACAATTATCGTGCATTAGTGGGGCTCCAACTATAGATGCTGCTGCACTTGAAGCTGTAACTCCTGGTACGATTTCAACTTCCTCCCCTTCTGCCATTTGAAGTATAAGACCAGCCATTCCATATATTCCAGCATCACCTGTACTTACAACTGCTACATCCTTATCCCTAGACAATTCTAATGCTTTTCTACATCTCTCTTCTTCTCCACGCATTCCAGTAGAAAATACTTCTTTATTTTCTATAAGAGGTTTAATCATTTCAAGATATTTAGTATATCCAACTACTATATCACAATTTTCTATTACTTCTTTTGCTCTCACTGTCATATGATCAAGCCCACCTGGTCCAATTCCAACTACGTATAATTTACCCATATTATTTCCTCCTACTTTATAACACTCCAATACTAAGTGTCATTCCATTTAATTTCATTTTGCTTTTTATAATTTTTCCTCCACTAAGTTCTACAGAAGGTTCACATACTGAACCTACTCCTAGTGTTTTTCGTACAAAATCACTGCCTTCATATTTATCTTCAACTTTCTTAATTTCTTCAATTGTAAAAATCTCTAATTCACAGTTTAGTTTATCTTTAAGAGATAAAATTGCTTTTTCTTTTGCTTTAATTTCTACTGTAGCAATTTTTTTAACACTTCGAAAATCAATATTGTTTTCTCTTAATACCTGCATTACATTCTGCTCCATAGAATTTATATCATAATCTTTTCTACAGCCAATACCAAGTACAATGTCCCTTCTTATAAGCTTTAAAGTCTTATGAATAGTATTCTCAACTTCTAACTTATGAGTTACATATACGGTTCCATCAGCTTGATTTTTTTCTTCAACATATCCTTTTGGTGTGTTTATTAAAGATTTTTCATCTATAAAGGCGACTTTTTTTCCTTCTACTAAAAGTGCTGCTATATCTTTAGCATCTTTCAAATTATCAATAATTAAATTATTATTTTTCGCCACCATATCTGGCGCTTCAATTTTCAGTCCATCAGTGGCAGTAGTAATTATAGAACTACACTTAAGTATATGACTCACTTCCTCTGTAAGAGTATTGGCTCCACCTAAGTGGCCACTTAAAAGACTTATAGCATATTTTACTGAATTATCCACAACTACCACTGCTGGGTCTTTGTCTTTGCTTTTAATAAAAGGTGCAATGCCTCTTACTGCAATTCCTGTAGAACTTATAAATATAATTCCTTGAAAGTTTTCCATAGCTTCACTACAAACTTTATTTAAAGTTAAGTTTTTAACCTGTTCTTTAGTGTATATATGGCAATTATATTTACGATTTTCTTCAAGATTTTCTTTTAAAACAAATGATATTCTATCTCCATTATTAGTAACACTAATTATTGCTACTTTCATTTTTTGCCCTTCTATATTCATGAGTGAAACTTGCATCATATAATAAGCTTTTTTCATATTCACTATCTATGAAATCTCCAACTAAAATTTGTGCAGTTTTTGTTATATTGGCTTCTTTAACTTTTTCTGCAATATCATCTAATGTTCCAATAACATATTTTTCATCTCCCCAAGTAGCTCTTTGTATTACAGCTACAGGTACATTTCTTCCATAACCACGTCTTAATTTTTCAGTTACTTTGTCAATCATACCTACAGATAGGAATAATGCCATTGATGCTCCTATGCTAGCAAGTTTTTCTAAATCTTCCTTTTCAGGAACCGGTGTTCTCCCTTCCATTCTAGTAAGTATTACTGTTTGAGAAACACTTGGAAGTGTAAACTCCTTTTTTATACTTGCAGCTGCTGCAGTAAAAGAGCTAACTCCCGGAATCACCTTATAACCTATGTTTAATTTATCAAGCTCATCCATTTGCTCTTTAATTGCTCCATAAATAGCAGGATCTCCAGTATGAAGTCTAACAATCTTCTTATTTTCCTTATGAGCTTTTTTCATCACCTCAATAACTTCATCTAAAGTCATTGAAGCTGAATTATGTATTTCTACATCCTTTTTACAATACTCAAAATGTGCAGGACTAACTAATGAACCAGCAAAAATTATCACATCTGCTTCTTCTAATATTTTTCTGCCCTTTACTGTTATTAAATCTGGATCTCCTGGACCAGCACCTATAAAATAAACTATGTTTTCCATATTTGTTTCCTCCATATTTATATTTCGCTATTTCTATGAGCAATTATTAATGACATATAATCTTTTTCATTTAAAATTTCTTCTCTAGTAGACAGTATTTTTTCACCTTCTCTATATGCTCTTTGAACACATACATAATCAAAGCCTTTTTCATCTAAGAAATCTAAAACTTTTTCTTCCTGATTATAAAATTTCATAATAACCACATATTTTTCATCTTTTATAGAATCAATTCTACTTCCTGGAACTATTAATAAGGGTTCATCACCTATTACTAATATTCTGTCTGCAATACTTGCACTAGCACAGAAAGAAGTTATACCTGGAACTGTTTCAGTTTTATAGTTTTGTTCCTTTATGTATTTCAATAAATATATATAAGTACTATAAACAAAAGCATCTCCTATAGTTAAGAATGCAACATCCTTACCCTCTTTTAAATATTCTTCTATAGTTTTAAATGCATTATAAACCTTTTCTTCTTTATCTGGCTTTCCCATTGGAAAATGGCTAATAACAACTTCTTGATTATCTTTTATAAAGTTTTTTGCTGTTTCATAAGCAATACTAACTCCACCTGCTTTTGCACTTGGCGCTATGATAACATCACAACTTTCTATTACTTTTACAGCTTTTAATGTAAGTAATTCTTCTCCTCCCGGTCCAACTCCAACACCATATAAAGTTCCTTGTTTCTTCATATATTTAAATCCTCCGTTAATTTCAAATTAGCTAATCTTTTCGCCACAAATTATAAATATAGGGTTATTTGCCATAAGCATACAACTTTTTCCTCTTCCTCTTGACACTGCTATTTGACTTACTTCAACCTCATATCCATTTTCCTTTAAAACTTCCATAGCCTTATATAAATTGCTTATAGTTATAAAGTTTAATACCATTTTTCCCTGTGGTTTAAGCATTTTTCCATATTCATAGATTATCTTATCTATATTTCCGCCACTGCCACCAATAAAAATCCCATCAAATTCTCCCTTTATATTATTTACTGCCTCATAGGCTTCACTTTCCACTAAAGTTACATTATTTGCATGAAATTTTTCTATATTTTTTTTAACAACTTCTATTGCTTCTTCGTCCATTTCTACTGCAACTACTTCACCCTTATTACAAATTTTACTCATTTGTATAGTAACGGAGCCTGTACCTGCACCTATGTCAAGAACTCTTGAATTTTCTTCTAATTCTAATTTAGATATGCTTAAAATTCTAATCTCTTCTTTAGTCATTGGACAATTTCCACGGATAAATTCTTCATCTTTAATAAATTTCATCTATATCAACTCCATTACTTTAAACTTATGTACATAACTGCTAGTTTTCCAGAATTGCACTTCATAAGTTCTTCTGGACTTCCAAAGGATATTCTCTCATCTTCGTAGGAAAGATTTTCTCCAATATAAACTTCACAATTTATATTGTTTTCATAAAGAATCTTACAAAGCTCACTTGGTGAATTTTTATTATCTGTTAAAAACATCACCTTTGAATGTTTAGATATATTCCCTAAAAAATCTTCTTCTCTTCCATGCATGCTACCCAAATGAACATCTTGCCATGACTTATTTAACTTGCTCATGAAATATTGAAAAGAACTTATTCCTGGAATAACCCTTATTTCACCATCATAATTTTTCTTTATATACTCTGTAATCCCATAAAATCCTGGGTCTCCAGAAGCTATTATGGATATGTTTTTATCTTCATTTTCTCTAATATATTCTACAATTGAAACTATACTTTTAAATTCAACTTTAGGAGCATTTATATGATCTATGCTTTTAATAGCTCTTCCAAATCCTACTACTATATCAGAATTTTCCATAGTTTTACTAGCTATAGGAAGAATATAATCCTTATGTCCAGGTCCAAGCCCTACAATATAAACCATAATTATCTCTCCTTCTCCTCTAATGAATTATAAAGTATTCCTTTTTTCATAGAATACATAATTGCATCTACTTCTAATTGATCATAACTATAAATTTTAATTCTATTTATAACCTTTTTTCCTATATTTTCATAAAGTTTTTCAAATCCATCACCTAAAAGCTCTACAGCTCCTTCTGTGGTTTTTTCATTATAAATTTTTTTAACTAGTTCTAAGTCATATCCCATAAGTGCTAACTCTAATGCCAGTGTTTCAAGCCTTACATCACACACTCTACTGTGAGTATTAAAAACTCCGCTAGCCACCTTGCAAAGCTTACCTATATGACCTACTATTGTAATTTTCTTTATTCCTTTAGAAATTACAGAATCTAAAGCTATACCTACATAATTAGAAATAATAACCATATCTTTTTCATTAAGCTTAAGCTTATTTGCCATATCTTCACCCATATTTCCAAATAGCAATATAAGTTCTTTGCTTCCACTTGCTACCTTTTGGCTTATCTCTAATTTTACTGATTCAGTTAAAGCTTCTTCTGACATCGGCATTACTATACCAGTAGTGCCCAGTATAGAAATGCCCCCTAATATGTTTAATCTAGGATTAAAGGTTTTTTTAGCAATTTCCTCACCTCGAGGAACAAATATAGTAATTTCTACTCCACAATCTTTAGGAAGCACTTCTGTTACTTCCTTTTCAATCATTTTTCTTGGTATAGGATTTATAGCTGGCTCTCCTTTTTTAATATACAGTCCTTCTCCACAAACTACTCCTACACCAATGCCTCCTTTTAATGAGTATCCACTAGCTTTTTTAGTGGCACGAGCAAATATTTTTATTCCGTTGGTAGCATCGATATCATCTCCGCCATCCTTTATTATTGCACACTCCACATAATCTTCTCCAAAAGTTACGTCGTGAACCTCCAAGTTTAATTCTATTCCCTTAGGAGTGTCTATTTTAACTTTATTTATTGGTGTTTTTTCTTTATCATAAAGCATCATTGTTGCTGCTTTAGAAGCTGCTGCTGCACAGGAACCAGTAGTATATCCACATCTTAATTTTTTTCCATTTGCTTCTACATATAAATCTAGCATATTTACACCTTCACTCTTAGTCCTATCTTTCAACCATCATGTACATAATAGCATTCATAATTGCTGCTACCACTGTACTTCCACCTTTTCTTCCTCTTATTGTTATCATTGGAATATTGTATTTTTCTAATAATTCTTTACTTTCTTTTGCTCCAACAAATCCAACAGGTGCACCTATAACAAATTTAGGTTTTGCTTTACCTTCTTCTACTAATTCTAATAGTTTAAAAATTGCTGTAGGTGCATTGCCAAATACAAAGAATTCTACACCTTCTTCAACAGCCTTTTCAACGCCAGCCATAGAACGAGTTATTTTTTTTTCCTTAGCAATATCTCTTACATCTTCTCTAGCTACATAACACTCCACATTGCAATTAAGCTTTTTTAGTGCTGGTTTACTCATTCCAGAAAGAGCCATGTTGGTATCTGTATATATAGTTACCCCTTTAGATAATATATCTTTAGCCTTTTCAATAGCATCTTCACTGAAATGAATTATGTTCTGATAGTCGAAATCTGCAGTGGTATGTATTACTCTTTTTACCACCTTTAATTGATTTTCATCAAAGTTATGAGGACCCATTTCCTCTCCAATTATTTCAAAACTTCTAATCTCTATCCCCATTGGATCTTTTATATATTCTTTCATTTCACTTCATTCCTTTCCATTTTTCAATTAGTTAGACAATTTTATTTTAATAATCCCTTTAAAAAATTTATATTTCCGAAAAAATGTATATGTCCATAGGCAGCTAAAGTATTCTTTTTTACATAACCACAGTTCCAATTTTTAATAGAGCCGTCATAACTATTTTTTGTAAGGTTATATATATGATTTTCCTCTAATTCTACCTTTGATTTATGAAATTCATGAGCATTAATTGACAGGGTTTTTAAAAGTGGACTTTTTTCATCTATATTCACAGTGCAATATCCAAAATTTTGAAGTCTTGTAGTCATAACACTTTTTCCCTTAAAAAATCCAACTGTACTAAATTCTTTTCCATCTAAAGTAGTTATAGACTCTGTTAAATACATAAGTCCTCCACATTCTGCATAACACTTTAATCCATTATCTAACCCACTTTTTATAGATTTAATCATAGATGTATTATTACTAAGCTTTTCAATAAAAACTTCTGGATATCCACCGCCTAGATATAAAAAATCTACATTGTCAGGCAGTTTTTCATCATGTAATGGACTAAAATATACCACTTCTCCTACTTCTTCGAAAAGTTCTAAATTTTCTCTGTAATAAAAACTAAAAGCCTCATCTTTAGCAATGGCTATTTTTAAATTTTTATTTTCTATATGAAAATTATCTTCATATTTTTTTGTTTCATCAAAATCATCAATTAATTCATCCATATTTACATTAGATAAAATATACTCACTACATTTATTTATTTTATAATCTATATCTTCTACCTCACTACATTGGATAAGTCCTAGATGCCTTGATTTCAGTGACATTTCCTCATCTTTAGGTACATATCCATAAACTTTAATGTTACAATGAGTTTCTATTATAGGTTTTAAAAGATTATAATAGCCAGAAGATATATTGTTTAATATAACCCCTTTTACATTAGGTTTTCTTACCCATTCATCACAGTAATTTAATATTCCTTGAATTTCTGCTGCTAAAGTTGTACTTGCAGCTTTAGGACTCAATATAAGGATTATAGGAAGTTCTAAAGTTTTTGCTACATGAGCTGTAGAAAATCTACTATCCATTCCCTTTCCATCCAATAGTCCCATTACTCCTTCCACTACAGCCACATCTCCATTACCTCTTGAAAAAGCGGCTTTCACACCATCCTCTCCCATTAAAAATAAATCTAAATTTCTAGATGGTTTTTTCGTTATAGTAGAATGAAAAGCTGGATCTATATAATCTGGTCCTACTTTATAGCCCTGTACATTAAATCCAAGTTTCATTAATGCCTTCATTATTCCAAGTGTAATGGTGGTTTTTCCTCCACCACTACAATTAGAAGATATAACTATACCTTTCATAGTTTTCACATCTTTCTCCTTACTGCTCTTCATTTAACCACTTGCATGCTTCAAGTGCATAGTAAGTTATTATTAAGTTTGCTCCTGCTCTTTTCATTGAGAGTAGCATTTCTAGTGCAGCTTCTCTTTCATTTAAAAGTCCATTTTCTGAAGCACACTTTATCATTGCATATTCTCCACTTACATTATAAGCTGCAATTGGAATATTAAAATTATCTGAAGCAGCTTTTATAACATCTAAATAAATCATAGCAGGTTTAACCATTATTATATCTGCACCTTCTATAATATCTTCCTCAATTTCTCTTAATGCTTCTTTACCGTTTGCTGGATCCATTTGATAAGTTTTTCTATCTCCAAATTGTGGAGCTGAATTTGCAGCTGCTCTAAATGGTCCATACATAGCTGAACAATATTTAGCACTATATGCCATTATAGATACATAGTCAAAATTATTTTCATCTAATATATCTCTTATAGCTCCTATTCTTCCATCCATCATGTCAGAAGGTGCTACCATATCTGCTCCTGCTTTAGCATGAGATAGTGCTATTTTAGCTATTATTTCCACTGAAGCATTATTAAGCACTCTTCCATTTTCAACTATTCCACAGTGTCCGTGATCTGTATATTGACACATACAAACATCTGTTATTACAAATAAGTCTTTATCCAGTTCCTTTATTTTTCTAATTGCTCTTTGTACTATTCCATCTTCTTCAAAAGCTGAAGTTGCTATTTCATCTTTATGATCTGGCAACCCAAAAAGTATTACACCCTTTACCTTTGCAGCTTTAACCTCATCAATAACCTCATGTAATCTATCTATAGACCAATGGTAGTTTCCCTTTAAAGAAGAGATTTCTTCCTTAATATTTTCACCTTCCACTACAAATATAGGAAATATAAAATCATTTGGAGTTAAAACCGTTTCTCTTACCAAGCTTCTTATAGCTGGGTTTTCCCTTAATCTTCTATATTGTGTTAACATAAATTCCACTTCCTTAAATTATGATTTTGAGTAAATTTCAATTAATTTATTTATGGTTCCTTCATTGCTGCTCTCATCACAAACAATATGCTCGATATTATGTTTATTTAACTCTACTGAAGTAATTGGTCCTATAGACAGCACTGTTTTCTTCTTAATTTCTTCAATACCTACAAGTTTAATCATATTCTTTAATGTACTTGGACTTGTAAATACAACAGCGTCACATTCTGAAAATCTATCAACTCCTGTGGCTTCTCCTGTTTCTGTTTCATATATATGACATTCATCTACTATACAGCCTTTACTTTCAAAAGCTTCAGCTAAAAAAACTCTTGCATTTTTAGATCTTGGAAGAAGTATTTTATCTCCTTCTTTTATAAAGCTTTCCATATGGGCAAATAAATTTTCTGCTACATACTCTTTAGCACAAAGTTTTGGTATAACACCATAATCTCTAATAGCCTTATCACTAGCTGGTCCTATAGTTATAATTTCTCCTTTTATATTTCTAACATCAACTTCTCTTTCTATTAGATATTTAAAGAAAACTCTAGCTGCATTTGCGCTTGTTATAACAATGTAATCATATAATGATAATTTATCTAAATATGGTTCCAATTTTTCTGGTGTAGGCTTAATCTTTATGGAATTTATCTCCGTAACTTCAGCACCTAAATTTAGCAATCTTGCCTTTATCTCTTTACTTTGTTCCTTAGTTCTCGTAATACATATATTTTTACCAAAGAGAGGTCTTTTCTCAAACCAATTCAATTTATCATGAAACTGAACTACTTCACCTACTACAATTATGCTGGGATTGGATAAGTTGTTTTCTAGTGCTTTTTCTAAAATATTACTTAACGTTCCTACAGCTTTTTTTTGTTTAGATGTAGTTCCTCTCATCACTACTGCTGCTGGTGTATCACCACTCATGCCGTTTTCTATTAAACTTTTAGTAATGACACCTAACTTTTCAAAACTCATAAGAAATATTAGTGTTCCCTTAAGCTTTGAAATAACCTGAAAATTTAAGTCCATATTATCATTGCTTTTTCCTGTAAATATATGAAATCCTCTAGCTATTCCTCTATGAGTTACTGGAATTCCTGCATAGTTTAGCACAGATATTGGAGAAGTTATTCCTGGTACCACTTCAAATTCTACATCTTCTTCTACTAATCTAAGTGCTTCTTCTCCACCTCTTCCAAATATATATGGATCTCCACCTTTTACTCTTCCTACAATATGTCCTTTTTTAGCTAGTTCTACTATCATGTCATTAATTTCATTTTGATTTTTATAATGACATCCTGGTTCTTTTCCACAATAATATATTTCTGTATTTGGATTTATATATTGCAGAAAACTTTCTCCGCATAATCTATCATACATAATTGCAGTACACTCTTTTAAAACATTTATTGCTCTCATTGTAATAAGCTCTTCATGCCCAGGTCCTGCACCTATTAAATATACTTTACTCATAGTTCCTCCTAAGAATTTAAAATTAAAGAAGCAAGCTCTTCTCCTAGCTTAATATTTTCCTTTACCGATCCTGTTACTTCTTTTCTTACAAGTTTTCCATCTACCTCATAAATACCAATCATAGTAATTGTGTCATCCTTTAATGTTGCATAAGCGCCTATAGTAGAATGACAATCTCCTTTTAGTGCTGCCATAAAACTTCTTTCAGCTTCAACACAAACTCTAACCTCATAATTATCAAGAGCTGTAAAGACCTTTTTATTTTTGCAGCTTTCATGGATTTCAATTCCTAAGGCACCTTGACCTATTGCAGGAATCATTTCATGGGGTTCAAAATAGTCAGTTATTATCTCCTCCATGCCTAACCTTTTAAGTCCTGCTGCTGCCAATATTATTCCATCTAAATTTTCCGTTCTGATTTTATCAATTCTAGTTTGAACATTTCCCCTTATAGGAACTATTTCTATATCCGGTCTTAAAACTTTTAATTGACTAGCTCTTCTTCTGCTGCTAGTTCCCACCCTGGCACCTTTTTTTAAATCTTTAAATTTTGCTCCATTCATAGATACAAATGCATCTCTTACATCTTCTCTAACTGGCATTGCTGCAACTATAAAACCTTCTGGCAATTCATAAGGCATATCCTTCACACTATGTACACCAGCATCTGCATGTCCGTCTAATATAAGCTGCTCCAATTCTTTAATGAAAAGTCCCTTTCCACCTATCTTATCAAGGGTAACATCTAATCTTTTATCTCCTAAAGTATCTGTTAATACTTTTTCACATTTAATATTATGAGTTTTATCTATAAGCTCCATTACAAACTCTGTCTGTACCAGTGCTAATTTACTCTTTCTTGTTGCTATCCTCACTTTTATTGCCTCCATAAAATAAATTTATAATTTTTTCACCATATCCCTTATTAAAAATATATAGGAAATCCTCTGTAGATACAAAGTTTAATATTTCATTTTTTTTATCATAATTTTTTAGAGAATTTCTTAAATTTACTGAAAAATCTATATAACTATCATATTTTTCTAAATAACTTTTTAAATTGTCTTTAATAAATACAGATGTTTTAGGACTAGTTCTTTTTGTATGAATTGCAAAAACTGCACTTTTGCTCTCTCCCATAGTAGGAGTTATACACATGCTTTCTTTTATATTAGAAGCATTTATATACAATTTGCAAAGTTCATCGCAATCCATTTTAATATTGTGATTTAATATTTTATCATTAGTAGCAATTACCACCAGATGATAGCTCATAAGCATTTTTTTACTATAAGTAGTTTTTTCAACACTTAATTTTTCAAAATGCTTCAAAGATAATATTTCTTCACATATATCTAATGCAATAACCTTCACTTCAGCTCCTTTAGTTAAAAAAGACTTACATTTTATATATCCTGCTTTTCCCCCTCCAACTATAAGAACTTTCAGTTTATCACTGTTAATAGATAAAAAGAAATGATTTAAATTCTCCATTTATTCACCTTCTTTATCTAAAGGTTAGAAATTTATATTTTTTAAACTTTCTATGAGCTTTTCATTAGAACTTCTATCCTTTATTGCAAATCTAACAAATCTATCATCCAATCCCCTATAATTGTTACATTTTCTTATTAAAATGTGTCTTTCCTCTAAGCGACTATAAAGTTCATCACAATTTATTCCCTTTAGTTCACAAAGAAGATAATTTCCATAACTATTATGACATTTTTCAATTATAGAAATTTTATTCAATTCTTCTATCATATATTTTCTTTCACTTTTAATCCAATTAAGAGAATCTTTTATATACTTTTCATCATTTAGAGCATATTTAGCACTTAATTCAGCAAAACAATTAATATTCCATGGATTTTGCATTGACACTATATAATCAATTATTTTTTTATTTTTTGTTATTCCAAAGCCTAATCTTACGCCAGGCAATCCATAAAATTTTGTTATTGCTTTAATAATGAATAGACATTTATATCTTTCTACTAAATTTAAAAGACTATAGTTAAAACTCCCTGTAAATTCAATAAAAGCTTCATCTATTAAAACTATCTTATTGTTTTCTTCACAAAATTCTAATACTCTAATAAATTTTTCTTTATCTATAATTGAGCCATTAGGATTATTAGGATTTCCAATTATAAGTCCTTCGCTGTAATTTAGCTTATTTACTATATCTTCATAGTCATAAGTAAAATCTTTTTTTAAATATGAGTAGTTGATTTTTAAGTTATGCTTATTACTATTATCTTCGTATTCCACAAAAGAAGGCACTACTATAGTTATAGATTTAAAATAACTAATAGCTAAATCTATTATTTCAGAAGCTCCATTTCCTAATAATATATTTTCATGAGTCAACTTAACTTCATTGGTTTCTCCACCAAAATAATAACTGCATTTATTTAAATAATTTATTATGTTATCCTTTAATTTTCTATATTTTATATCAGGATAAACTTGAAGCATTTCTATTCCTTCATTAATATTTTCAATAAATCCTTTAGGTACACCTAAAGGATTTATGTTAGAACTAAAATCCAGTAGTTTTCTCCCCTTTAATAATCCTTCACTATATATATCTCCGCCATGCTTCAAACTTTTCACACCCTAACTGTTTTTACATTATCACTAAAATTAATGATATAAGTACTAATAATATTTCACTTGAATACATAAGTTTTATACTCTGCTTTATATCACTAGCTTCTAAACTTTTAATTCTATCTCCAAGAGTAGGTTTATACACTAGTTCACCAAAATAAGTGTTAGTTCCTCCAAGTTGAATTTTCATTGCTCCTGCTGCTGCTGCTTCAGGATATGCACAATTTGGACTTTTATGATTTTTTCTGTCCCTAATCATTATTCTAAAGCTATCTTCTATGGTTCCACCTACAACAAAGGAAGTTAAGCACATTAAAATTCCTGTAAGTCTTGCTGGTATTAAGTTAAATAAATCATCTACTTTTGCAGGGAAAAAACCAATAAACTTATATTTTTTATTTAAATATCCAAGCATTGAATCCATGGTATTAACACCTTTATACATCATAGCTAATGGTGCTCCACCTAATATAGCATAAAAAATAGGTGCAATTATACCATCAGAAGAATTTTCCGCTACAGTTTCTATGTCTGCTCTTATGATTTCATCTTCTTCAAGATTTTTCGTATCTCTTCCTACTATATAAGAAAGCTTTACTCTTGCATCCTCTATATCTTTTCTTTCTAAGGATTTATAAACTTCAATAGCCGCTTTATGTAAGCTGTTTGCTGCTAATGTAGTCCAGATTATAAATATATTTAAACCATGAAATAAATATATATTTATTAATGATAATTTTAATAGGATATAAGGAATAATATAAGTTACAAAGCATACTATTAAAACTATTAATCCTCCACAGATTCTTAAGCCTTCATCACTTTTTTCACCTTTTCTAAAATAGCTTTCTAACTTAGATATAAGCTTCCCAATATAAATAATTGGATGAGGAAGCCAAGAAGGATCCCCCAAAAGAAAGTCTATAATCATAGCTATCAGCACATAAATAATGTTAGCTTTCAAATTAAAATTAAACATTATTTTATCTCCTAACTATCTTTTTATTCCCATCATTTTATATATTTCATCCATATTTAAAGCTTTTCTTACTAAATCAGCAAGCTTATCAAGTTCTTCTTCTCTTAAATTTTCATAAGGTTTAGATTTTTTTAATTCTAATCCTTTTTTACTTCTAAGCTTATTAACTATGATTTCTCTAAAATCTGTTTTATCAAAAACTCCATGAATATAAGTACCCATTACATTTCCATATTGATTTATAGCTCCATCATTATAATTTACTTCTTTTGTATTTTGAGTTTTTATATTAAATAGTGGATTAGCATTTTTTCCATACTTACAAATTCCCATATGAATTTCGTATCCATAAACAGAAACTCTATTTTCAGCATTAGTAAATAGTTTATTATCAATTAAATCTGCCTCTACTCTAGTAGTTACCTTTTTTTCTTCAAAGATTGTTTCTATATCTAAAAGACCTAATCCTTCTGTTTCTAACAATTCTGTTTCTACACCATATGGATCTGTAATTTTTTTACCTAACATTTGGTATCCACCACAAATTCCCATTATTTCCCCATCTTTGCTATATTCTTTAATTTTATCAAAAAGTCCTGAAGTTTTAAGTGCATTTAAATCTTCAATAGTATTTTTACTTCCTGGTATAATAAGCAAATCAGGATTTTTAAATTCTTCTACAGAAGTTATAAATCTTACTGAAACATCTTCCTCATTTTTAAGTGCATCTACATCAGTAAAATTTGAAATTCTAGGAAGCTTTATAACAGCTATGTCAATTTTATCAGTTATATTTTTATTTAACTCTACTGCTCCATCTTCATCTTCTAGTGCTAAGTTAAAATGATGTACAACTCCTAGACATTGTTTTTTAGATATATCCTCAAGCATATCAATACCTGGTTTTAATATATCAACATCGCCTCTAAATTTGTTTATTATAGTTCCCTTTACTCTTTCTCTTTCTTCTTCTTTAAGGAGCATTAGTGTTCCTACCAATGAAGCAAACACTCCACCTTTATCAATGTCTCCTACTAAAACCACAGGTGCATCAACAAGTTCTGCCATTCCCATATTTACTATATCTCTATCACGTAAATTTATTTCTGCCGGACTTCCTGCACCTTCCATAACTATAATATCAAACTGATTTTCCAATTCTTCAAATTGTGCTTTCAGCATATCTCTAAATTCTAGCTTCATATTATGATATTCCATAGCTGTGCTGTTTCCGTAAACCTCTCCGTTTACAATTATTTGACACTTTTTATCACTAGTTGGTTTTAATAATATAGGATTCATATATGCTTCTGGCTCTAGCCCACAAGCATAAGCTTGTAATACTTGTGCGCGTCCCATCTCTTTGCCATCTAAAGTTATATATGAATTCAATGACATATTTTGTGATTTATATGGACATACACTATATCCATCCTGTTTAAAAATTCTACATAGTGCTGTAACCAGTATACTTTTACCTACGGAAGAAGCTGTTCCTTGCACCATTATTTTTGCCATATAAAAAACTCCCTTTCAAATAAAATACTCTCTAAAAAAATAATAGAGGCAAACTCTCTAAGTTCACCTCTATTTGTATAATAATCTATTGAATGTATCTTCATACTAATAGAACCTTCCCTCCGAAAGCTTTTATTAAAAAATTAGGCAGGTCTCCTGGCTTTTGATTCATTCTCCCCTTAACCTTCCCCTTTAAAAGAGTGGTAATCTTAAGGTTTGTCATCATTTACAGTAGCGGGGGCTGCTGTGGATTTTAACCACATTCCCTTTTCACTTATAAAAAAGCACCTAAATTCTTATTATTTAATTTTTATATTCTTTAATCTCAATTTAAATCTGTTACAAATAGAATTATAAATTTAAATTAATTCTGTGTCAAGTTATGTAACTTTATGAACTATTGCCAATTCCTTCATTTTAATCATAACATTATGGCTAATATTTCTATAGCATTTATATATTTCATTCTAATTCGCTCCTTCATCTAAAAATAGTTCAGGATGCAAAATCAGACGTATTAGCACTTCAAATTAGAATGAATACGGCGATTTTAATTATTCTCTATACAGCTACCGCCATTTTCTATAAGACTGATTTTGCATAGAGTTTTATTGCTGAAGTTGATTTACGTGTAAAAATTCCTAGTTTCAAAGGAATCATTATCATTTTTCCACCTCCAATGTCAGTTACATCATGAGTACATAAGTAAACTTAGTAATATATTATAAATGTAAAGCATCTAATTATGATAATTTAGTTGTATAATATTATCAATTATACCACAATTAACTAATTTATCTCTATAAGCTTATATTATAATTTATTTTTATTAGCGAACTATATCCTAAAGGCGCTACATTCATACTTTTATTATTTTCAAATTAAATATCTCTTATTTTTTTATTTTTAATTATTAATCCTTAATTTCTAAGGTATTAATCTGTTTTTATAGAAATTTTATTTTCTAAAGTATATATTAAGTTTTTGCACTATATCCCTATATATGACACCTAATGCAGGAATAAAACTTGTGTTAAAAAGTGCTAACAAACCATATCCCATACTCACTAATTATTTACTTTTTTATCTGATGCTCCCTCTGCATAATCTTATGAATCTTTCTGGAGCATCTTTATTGTTTAGGACTTCTTCTAATTGGTTTATAACAATTAAAAAGCAATGCTCATCTATAGGTTATGATTTTAATCTCGCCCAATTTAATCTGCTCATTTATATCAATTTTTTATTTCATAGTATTTCTTATAATTCCTGGCTGCTCCTGTCTAAACTACAAGAAAATACAATTCCTAATTTATAGTTTTATTCCATATATAACCATAAAGTATAAAATTTTAATTTAAAAATAATAAAATCCAATTTTTTATTGACATTTTCTGATGCTCGTTATATAAGTTAATTGTAAACGCTGTGTTAAGTATTGTTAATAATTTTTAACATTGCATTTTATTTAGCATTTTAACTATTTTTATTAAAAATTAAAATTAGGATAACAAATGAGGAGAGATAACTTATGAATAATTTTAAAAGAAAAACTCTTAGCTTATCATTAGCATGTATTATGTCTGTTTCTCTAGTTGCATGTGGAAATTCTACTAAAACAGAAGAAACTAAAAATGACACTAAAGTAGAACAATCTGATAGTAAACAGGAAATTAAACTTGAAGAGGGTAACTGGGCACCTGAAAATTATACTGCTTTAACAGCTCTTATAGAGAAATACGGTAAAAATAGCAAAGATTATGATGAAAATAAAAAGCCTTATGCTGTTTTTGACTGGGACAATACATCAATAATCAATGATGTTGAAGAAGCATTACTTGCATATCAATTAGAAAATCTTGAATTTAAAATGACTCCTGAAGAATTTAGTAACACTATTAGAATAAATATTCCAAAGGACAACTTTAAAGAATCCTGCAATAACGCTGAAGGAAAACCTGTTAATATCGAACTAGTTGGTGCTGATATTGATTCTGACTACAAATTCTTATATGAAAACTATAAAGGTTTTAAAGGAACTAAATCTTTAGAAGAGATTAAAGCCACTGCTGAATATAAAGATTTTGTAGCTAAAACTAGATACCTTTATAATTCAATTGGTGAATCTTTTAGTTCTGATGTAAGCTATCCATGGGTAACTTATTTATTTGCAGGAATGACTGAGACAGAAGTTGCTGAGTTAACTGAAAAATCAAATGATTATTGGTTAAATCATGAACTTGGTGAAGAAACTTGGACTAGCCCAAAAGAATTACCAGGTAAAGCTGGCGTTGTTTCAGTTAAATTTCATACTGGTTTAAGAACAATAAAAGAGCAACAAAATCTTTACAAAACTTTAATGGCTAATGGAATAGATGTTTATATCTGCTCAGCATCATTCATAGACGTTGTTAGAACATTTGCTACTAATCCTAAGTTTGGCTATGAACTTCCAAAGGAAAATATATTTGCTATGGAACTTGAAAGAGATGATAAAGGTATAATTAAAGCTGAATTTAGAAAAGGATATGATCAAACTCAAAGCGGCGGTAAAACTAAAACTATAGAAAAGTTTTTAGTTGAAAAACATGGTGGACAAGGTCCATTAATCGTTGGTGGAGATAGTGCTGGAGATGTTGCTATGTTATCTGATTTTAAAGATACTAAATTTAGTTTAATCATTAACAGATGCAAAGGTGATGAACTTGGTAAGCTTTCAAAAGAAGCATCTGAAACTATAGGTAAATCTGATGCTAGATACTACCTACAAGGAAGAGATGAAAACACTGGCGAATTTAGACCAAGCCAAAAATCTGTATTCTTAGGAAGTAAGGAAGAAAAGTTACTTAAATAATACAAACAATTATAACTATCTGTATCATTAAAAGTAAAAAGTAAATTAATAAAATAGTAAAATTGCTAAATTATAAAATTTATTAAAGAATACTGAGCTGAATATTAACAATTTAAAACCGTTAATGTTCAGCTCTTATTTTTTATATCTATATTTTTATATTGTTAAATGGAGCAAAAGTAGTGTTTAAAACTTCATATTTTAATTTACTTTTCTAAAATATCAATTTCTTTAATAACTTCTCCATCTAATTTTTTAATTAAAAATTTACCTTCATGAATAACTCCATAACTATGAGGATTATTTTCCTTAGGATATGCAATAGAGCCAGGATTAAAAATAAATATATCCTTCTCACTTTTTGCCACTGGTATATGAGTATGTCCATAAATTATAATGTCTCCTTTTGACATGTTAGGAAGATTGTTTTCATTATAAATATGACCATGAGTTACAAAAATTCTTCTATTATCAATTAAAATCACGTTGTAATCCATCATACAGGGATATGTAAGGAGCATTTGATCTACTTCAGCATCACAATTTCCTCTTACAGCTATAATTTTTTCTGCATATTTATTTAATAAATTTACTACTTCTTTAGGATTATACTCCTCTGGAAGAGGATTTCTTGGTCCATGATAAAGCACATCTCCTAGAATAATCATATAATCTGCTTGTTCCTTTATAAAAGCTTCAACTCCAAGTTTTGCATACTTTAACGAACCATGTATATCAGACATAAAGAATAATTTCATTAACATCACCCTTTCTAATATTATTAAAATATTTTTATCTTTTGATTATAAGTTTGTAAAAATCCTTTTATAGCTGCTGTAAATTCTATAGGTTTTTCATATATAACTGCATGACCTGACTCTTCAATTATAACCATCCTAGAACCTTTAATTTTTTCCTTTATTAATTTTTGATACTCTATAGGCGTTAAAATATCATATTCACAACCTATTATCATAGTAGGTAAACTTATACTTTCTATTTCATCTACAAGATTTAAATTCTCCCCACTCTTAATTAACCTTCTAAAAGCCTCATACCACTGTTTAGTAAAACTTCTTGAAAATAATTCTTCTTTTTTCTTAATCCATTTTGTATTATTTTCATAAAATATATGAGAATAAATATAAGGCATTACAGCTTTAAAAAATATCCTTCCATCATAAGTGCTAGCTGCAAAATCCCATAACTCTTTTACATCCTTCATTATATTGTAATTATAACAAACTGTATTGCTCAATATCATAGATTTTAATTTATCAGGATATTTTACTGCAAACCTCAGTGCTATTTCTCCCCCGTAAGACATTCCAACAATATGACAATTATCTAAATTCAAAGCTTCAATAAACTTATATAATATTTCCACTTGAAAATTTTGATCATATTGAAAATTTACATTAGAAGATTTTCCTTGATCTATTAAATCAACCAATATTAAGTTGTAGTCACTAAAACTTTTTCTAAATGGATGCCAGCTTATTGTATTCATCATCATTCCAGCCAAAAATATAATAGGCTCTCCACTGCCATAGCTCTCATAATGAATATTATAACCTTCAATATTTAAAATTGGCATATTTTCCTCCTATTTTTCAACTTATAAAGTGTTAATATTTATTTAAAGTATGAACTAATATCAATTTTTTATAAAAGATACTTTCTATATTTTATTTTAAATCTCCTTCTTAATCATTTAGTTTATAACCATTCTCATGTAATTTCCTTAGTTATAATGCTTATTAAACCTAACTTAGGTTAAAAATTCATTAAAATACTTTATTTCAAATAAACAAGTCTTTGCATTTTTAAAATTTAACGTTAAATAGTCTCAGAATGTATAACATTCTGAGACTATTAAGTTTTTATAACTTATTTTTATTATTTTTTATATTGAACTCAACTATAAATACTATGCAAGAACATAAGAAACATCATAATTTGATGTTACAGTAGCATCTTTTATCGGTATATATGCCACATTCAATGTCATTGGTGGTGTTGGTAACTCTGTATATTGTTGAGAAAGATTGTATACTACTGGTGATCCTGTAGTTGGTGTAACTGTAACAGTTCCAACAACTACTAATGCATAATCTGTTCCACTAGGATCAGTAAGATTATCAGTATCTATAGTTATAGTTTGAGAACTTCCAAAACTAAATGCCATAAAAATCACTCCTATTGCTTTTTAAGAAAGTTAAATGTTTACACTATATATTATATTTATTTAATTAAAATTTGTTCCAACTCTACTTTTATTAAGAGCGTAGCAACTACAAAATGAACACTCTTGACTTTAGTCGTGGGTGGTTCAGAACTCATACTAAGAACCCCACTTCCCAACTATAGATGTTATGCCATATTGTTCTATATAAGCATATTCTTTTGAAATATGATATTCTTTACTTCCTACACTTAATGTGAGTTAAATAAGATTTTCCATAATAAATATTGTAAAATCTTATTTAACTCACATTATTTTAGACTATAAAAAGATTCAACTCATAACAAAAAAGAATCTCTTAAGAATATATCTTAAAAGATTCTTTATAGATAAAAATACATAAAACTTGCTTTTTAAATACATTTTAATGATTTTTTATCTTTTATGATTTATTTATAAAATAAATTTAAAATCCTCAAGTTTAAGATTCTTTATTTTCTTCTAAATTTTCTTCTAAAAATTTGTTAATATTTTTAACTTCTTTTCCTTTTACTAATAATGCTTCATCTTTTTTACTGTGAACATATAGGTCATATTTCCATAGATTATTTCCCTTGCTGTCTTTTTCTATTACTTTATAATATGGTTCATTATTATAGGTAACTTCTTCTACATATACATTTTTTTCATCTTTAATCCATTTAAGTTTCTGAATTTTTTCAAGAGCAGCTTTTACTTCTTTTGTATTTTTTAAATATTCAACTTTTGCTTTTTGAATTTTATCTTTTTCTGCTAATATATCTTTGTCATTATTATTTAGCTGCAATGCTTCATCAACTTTTAATAATGCTGTTTCAAAATCACCACTTTTAATAAACCCTTCTAATTTCTTTAGGGCAAACTCTTTAGATCTTTCTGGTATAATTTTTAATGTTTCTTGTGCTTGAGTATAAAACTTGTATTCTTCTTTAACTAAAGAAAACTCATCCCTTGCCTTAAGAAATTCTTTATCTTCGAAATATTTTATTCCATTTTTATAATGTTTATCATTCTGAATGTAATTAAGCATATTATTGTATTCTACTTTAATTTTTTCCGATTTGTCTCCATAATATTTAAAGTTAACTATGGATTCTTCTGCTTTTTCATTTTTAATGGTATTATTTTCCAAACTAAATCTTAAAGCTTCTAACTGATCTAACAAATATGTATCTATTTTTTCCTTATGTTTTGCCTTTTTTGTTTCATCATAAATTTTATGTGCTTCTACTTGATTATTTTCAGTAAAATACTTTTTAAAATCATTTAGTTTTCTTACAAATCCAGCCTCTGTTGCATAAAATTTTCCACCTATTATAATAAGTATAACTGCTATAATTGCAATAATAGTGGATAATTTACGTTTTCGACTTGTTTCTTTGTTCATAAAACCCATCCTCTTCCTCCTAAATTATGTCCTATGTAATATAAACCCTATATAATTATAATAATATAGCCATCAATTGTAAACTTCGCAAACATTTAAAATATTCATAAAATTAATTGAAATATAGTATTTCTCTTCTCTAAACTATTATAGCTTTATCTTCTTAGTTTTTAGTTTAATTGCATAAAAAACATAATTTTTCGTTAATGACTTCTTTACATTTGCTAAAAGACTAAATATATTTTAAGTCCTTTAATAAAATACAATAATTCTATGAACTTATAATATTATTATAACTATTTTTAAGATTTTTTCGTGAATATATGCTGGATATTAAGCCCAGCATTATCATATTGCTCAACATAGCTGATCCGCCATATCCTATGAAAGGTAATGTAACAGTAAAACTTGGAAATAAATTCATTGATACCAATATATTGATAATAAATTGCATTGCAAATGATGTAACTATACTTATCATTATGTTCTTTCCATACTTATCCTTTATCATTTTAGTGTTTTTAAACAATATAATTATAAAAGCTAAAACTAATACTACTACAGCTAAAGCTGCTACCCACCCCATCAAAGATATTATTGAAGTAAATATAAAATCTGTAGCAGCTCCAGGTAATTTCTCTATTTTACTTGAATCAAAATTCCCTATAAATTTAGAAGATGATAACACTTCTAAAACCTTCATATTTTGATATCCACTTCCAAAAGGATCACTTTTATAGTTTAAAAACATCAATAGTCTGTTTCTAAAATAGTCACGACTTATGATTGGTACTATAATACTTCCTAAAACAGCTATACAAAACGCACTAGGTATAAATTTGTTATTGCAGTTTTTGAAAAGTAAAATAATAAATGTAACAGTAAAAATAAGATTATTGACTATATTCATCATATAAAACAACGAAAAGTTTCCTATAATAAAAATTACTATAGCAATAAGAATTTGTCCCTTTTCTTTAAAATTAAGACCTTTAATAATTCCACTAATAGAAATTAAGAATCCTGTTAAAATGCATATTCCCAAATTTGTAATTAAGGAATTTGCAATTCTAAAACCAGGTCTCCCAAATATTGGTTCACCTAATGTTACTTGAATAAAAGATAAGATTACAGAAACTATAAATATATGATAAGAATATTTTTCTAATTTTCTATAGTCAAAATAATATATAGCTATAAATGCTGCTATTCCTATGATAAAAGCTATTATCTGGTTTGCTGGAGACGCATATATAGTCAATTTATTATTTAAAATAAGTACAAAACCAACACCAAATAAACTTAACAATATAGCAATAATCAAAGTTTTATACTCTATTCTTTTTTCATATACCTTATTAAGCTTAAATCCTATTTCCCCTGAATCTCCCATATCTCTTATAGCTAATTTGTATGCCTCATCGCTTTCATATCCATTGTCTATATATTCTGTAGATAATTCTTCAATATGATTTCTTATTTCTTCTTTTATTTCCCCGTGTACTTCCCTGCATTTAATAACACTACAAATTTCTTCTAAATAAGAATTAATTATATCCATTACATTAATCCCCCCTGATATAAAAGATCATCAACTGCTCCTTTAAAAGTTTTCCATTCTGCTTCTTTTTCTTTTAAAAGCTTAATACCGTCTTTGGTAATCCTATAATATTTTCTTTTTCTTCCTTTATCACTTTCAATCCAATAGGATTCCACTGCATTTTCCCCCTCTAAGCTATGGAGTATTGGATATAAAGTACCTTCTTTAAAAGTAAAAACTCCAATAGACTTTTCCTCAATTTCTTTAATCATTTCATAACCATACATAGGTTTTTCTTTTAAAAGACTTAAAATTAAAATTACTGTGCTTCCTTTTAATAATTCTTTACTAATTTTCATAATTTCACCTCAAATACATAGATATACTATGCATAGTAAATCTATGTATAGAATAACTAATATATCTACCAAGGTCAAGGAAAACATTTGTTTAGTCATGTAATAAAAGCATCAATAAATAAATTCTTTAATAAAAATTGATTTTTAATATGAAATTTTATGCAATATTAGTGTTTTTAAGACAAATTTAGATAATTATGCTTATTTAAAAATAAATTATTTGAAATTTAGAATATTTATGATATACTAAAATCAATTGAATATTTTAAGTTTATGGTACTATTATTAGTATAATAGGGAAAGTGGTGAAAATCCACTACAGCCCCCGCTACTGTAACGAAGACGAATCTTAGCCACTGAGTTTACTTGGGAAGGCAAGAGGAGATTGATGCGTAAGTCAGGAGACCTGCCATAAACTACTAACTGTGCCTTCGGTGGGAAGGAAAGTGGTGTTGATACTAAAAAATTATTAAAACTTAGTATGTAAACTCACTTGTGGTGAGTTTTTTTATTTGCGTAATATTTTATTTAGACATATTAGCTAAAGGTACATAGGCTGGGAGATGATTAAGTGATGATTCAACTAATAGGACTAAATAGAGAAGTTGATATAGAAACACGAAGCTGCTTTAGTATTAACAGCGATTTATTAGAAGAAAATTTATTAAAACTAAAAGAAATCTGTGATGAAGTAGTTATACTTTCCACTTGTAATAGAACAGAGATTTATTTTACTTCTGAAAATACAGGTGAAAGTATTATAAATGATATTTTTACAGCATTGAATTGGAATTTGGATAATAAAAAATACATATTTCACTCAACAACCGATGCTACAATAAAGCATTTAATGGAATTATGTTGTGGTTTTCACTCTAAGATATTAGGTGAGGATCAAATATTAGGTCAAGTTAAAGATGCCTATTTTGCTGCTGTTAAAGCAAATAGTTTAAAGGGTATTTTAGAAAGACTTTTCACTAATGCCATAGCTTGTGGTAAAGAATTCAAAACTGCTACTACTTTATATAAAATTCCTGTTTCTGCATCTTCTATTGCTGTAAAAGAAGCTATTAACAGAAATAAACGAAATTATATGATTATAGGTTTTGGCGTCATGGGAAAGCTTTGCTATAAAACCTTAATAGGAAATGATAATAATTTTGACAATATATATATTGTAGGAAGAAATGTAGAAAAAATTAAACAAGATGAATTATTAACTTGCAATGATAAGGTGAAAATAATCTCTATGGAATCTAGATTTCAATACTATGATTTAGTTGATACTATAATAAGCTGTACTTCATCTCCTAATACTATAATAACCAAAGATGAACTTCCAAAGAATAAAGAATTTTTAATATTTGATTTGGCTGTTCCTAAGGACATAGAAAAGGATGTTGAGCTGCTTAAAAATGTAACAATGTATGATATTGATAAAATTCATATAATTGATGAGGAAAATAAAAAATTGAGAAAAGTTATGATGAATAATCATCAATACATAATTGAAAAATACATAGAAGAATATAATGAATGGAAAACTCTTAGAAGTTTATCCCCTCATATTATTAATATGATTAATAGAGGAAACTCCATTTATAAAAATAGATTTAAGACATATACTCAAAAAAAATACACAAAAGATAATGATAAACTAGTAGAAACTTTAATTAAAAGCACTAGTAATGCTTATGTAAATAGAGCCATAGAAGTTTTAAAAGAAGAAACATTAAAAGGTAATGGAGATGAGGCATTAAAGTTAATAGAAAAAATCTTTTGTGACATAAATTAAATAAGGAGGAAGAAAATGAATTCAGAAAAAAGTTTTAAGATTTTCGAAGAATCAAAAAAATATATACCAGGTGGAGTTAACAGTCCTGTTAGAGCTTTAAAGGATATGGGAATAACTCCTCCTGTAATAAAAAAAGGTGACGGTCAATACATATTAGATGAAGATGGAAATAAGTATATTGATTTTATTGGTGCTTGGGGTCCTATGATATTAGGTCACAATGATGCTGATGTTATTAACGCAATAAAAGAAACCTGTGAAGAATCTATAGCATTTGGTGCACCAACAGATTTAGAATTACAGCTTGCAAAACACCTCTGTGAAACTTTAGATAACATAGATTTAATAAGAATGGTTAACTCTGGCACAGAAGCTACTATGAGTGCAGTGAAGTTAGCAAGAGGATACACTAATAAAAATAAAATTATAAAATTTGCTGGTTGTTATCATGGTCATTTTGATGGATTTTTAGTAAGTGCAGGATCAGGAGTAATGACAGAAGGTATACCTGGCAGCGCTGGTGTGCCTCAAGAAAGTATAAAAAATACATTAATAGCTTCTTATAATGACATTGACAGTATAAAAAGTATTTTTGAAAAATACGGTGATGATATAGCTGGTGTTATCATAGAACCTATTGCTGGTAATATGGGTGTAATAAAAGCTACTAAAGAGTTCATGAAAGAACTAGAATCACTATGTAGAAAATATGGTGCTTTATTAATATTTGATGAAGTTATGTGTGGCTTTAGAGTTGCTTATAAAGGAGCTCAAAGTCTTTATGATGTAACACCTGATATAGTTACCTACGCTAAAATAATGGGCGGTGGACTTCCTTGTGGTGCTTATGGTGGTAGAAGGGAAATAATGGAGAAACTTTCACCTATGGGACCAGTATATCAAGCAGGAACTATGTCTGGAAATCCTATAGTTATGGCTGCAGGACTTGCAACAGTACAAAAACTACATTCTCATCCAGAATACTATGAACATCTTGAAAAGTTAGGTAAAAAACTTCAAGATGGAATGATTAAAATAGCTGAGGAAAAGAATATTCCTATAACTGTAAATAGATGTGGAGCTATGATGACTATATTCTTTACTGACTTAAAGGAAGTAAAGAATTATGAAGATGCTAAAACTTGTAATACAAAGTTATTTACAAAATTTTATATGCATATGCTTAAAAATGGTATCTATATTGCCCCATCTCAATTTGAGGCACTATTCTTATCAGTAGCACATACAGAAGAAAACATAGATAAATTCTTAGATGTTTTCAAAAATTTTGATTCCAATCAATAGTCTGATCAACTATTGATTTATATAGATTTTTAAAGGCCTTTAATCTATTTTATTATTAATTTATAGCAATGCTTTAAAATGCATTAAATTTTTCATTAATTACTGGCGTAATTATATTATCTTTTATTAAAATTAAATTTTAATTGACTATTTTAAAGCCTTGCTGTTTATAAAAGATGGAGGGTTTAATATGAAAAAGAAAAACATTTTATTCTTAGGTTTACTACTTTCAATAGTTATGCCTTACAGCGCTTTTGCAATGCATATTGCAGAAGGATTTTTAAGTCCCTTTTGGTGTATAGTTTACTTTGTTTTATCTGCACCATTCTTTTTCTTAGGACTTAAAGCAATTAACAAAAAAACATCTAATAACAAAGATTTAAAAATGCTTTTAGCACTTGTAGCTGCCTTTTGCTTTGTTCTATCTGCATTAAAACTACCTTCTGTATCCGGAAGTAGTTCACACGCTACTGGAACTGGTCTTGGAGCAATTTTATTTGGACCTTTTACAATGACTGTAGTAGCTTCTCTAGTATTATTATTCCAAGCACTATTATTAGCTCATGGCGGACTTACAACACTAGGAGCAAATGTATTTTCTATGGGTGTTGTTGGACCAATAGTTTCATTTTTAATATATAAATTATTTAAAAACAAAAATAAAAAAATAGCTATTTTTCTAGCAGCAGTTTTAGGTGATTTATCTACTTACGTTATTACTTCAATACAAATGGGACTTGCTCACTCTGGAGGAAATTTCGTAAATGCATTCACTAAATTTATTTCAATTTTTGCAATAACTCAATTACCACTGGCTATAATTGAAGGTATTATTACTGTATTAATATTTGAATTTATTGAGAAAAATTCTAAGAATGAACTGTTAGAATTGGAGGAGATGGCATAGATGAAAAGAAAAAATATTATACTTGTTTTGATTTGTATTTTTCTTGTAGTTGCTCCCCTTGCCTACTACGGTTCCACTAGCGAATTTATAGGTGGAGATGACCAAATGGAAGAAGTAATTTCAGAAATAAATAAGGATTATGAACCTTGGTTTAGTAGTATTTGGGAACCACCTTCTTCTGAAATAGAAAGCTTACTATTCTCTCTTCAAGCTGCAATTGGTGCAGGATTTGTAGGCTTTTATATAGGTAAGAAGAAATCGTGCTCAAAAATATAATAGCTTATTCCAAAATAAGTAGTCAAATACATAGGCATCCTTTTGAAAAGTTATGTCTATGTATTTTTCCAATTATTATCTTAGGATTTTCCAATACTATAATACCAATTATATTAAATATAATAATTTTTATTTTTTTACATAAAAAAGCTAACAATCCAATGAATATAGTTTCAAAATTTTCCTTTGGAGCCTTTATATTTGCTTTGATGTCATCAATAACTTTTATATTTACTTATGATTTAAATTATATCCTATTAATATTATTAAAAAGTTTTTCTGGCGGACTTTGTATTGCATATCTCTCTTTGACTACCCCACTAGACCATATTTTATATATTTTTTCAAGAAATAAAAATCTTAGAGAAATATGTGATATATCTAAAAACATGGAAAGATACATATTATTAATTGATGATGAAGCTAAATTAATATATAATGCTATAAAATCAAGAAGCGGTTTTATTACCTTTAAATTGAAAATTGTAAATACAGGTAAAATGCTGGGTTTATTATTTTTTAATACTATGAAAAGATGGAATGAAATCAAAGAAGGTTTAAATTCTAGATGCTACAGAGGAAATCATTATTATAGTAATTTTGATTTTAATATAACTATTACTAATATTATATATATATTTATTTATAATATTATTTTAATAATATTGATTATAGGCTTGTAAGAGTATTGCAACCTCTTTAACAAGAATTATAGTTTATTCAAAGTATAACTAAAAAACTTAAAATCTAAAAATTCTTCTTTAACCATGGAAAGCAATAATGTAATTGATTATAATAGCTATAAGCTTTTAAATTTAATGCTAAAAGATTATGAAATGCATATGAATTCCTTAAGTACATATAATAGCATTCATTAAATGCAATAAAGCATTTACTATTTTTATAGCAAATGCTTTATTTATTTTCAAGTGGTAATATAACTGTTAAAGTTGTTCCTCTAGAAACTTTGCTGTTAGCATATATCCTGCCATCATGATTATCAACAATTAACTTTGCAATAGCAAGTCCTAAACCACTTCCACCTTTTTCTCTATGTCTAGCTTTATCTACCATGTAAAACCTATCAAATATTCTACATAGATCTTCTTCTGGTATCCCTATCCCTGTATCCCTTACAACGATTTTTGCAAAATTATTTTCTTTTATTGAATTAATCACTATTTCTCCATCTTCTTTTGTGAATTTAATACTATTATCTACAAAAATTCTTAAAACTTGTTTAATCATTTTATAATCAGCATTTATAATTATCTCATCATTTATTTTACTATATATATTGTGTTTATCAGAAATAAATTTACTTTCCTTTATAACTTCATCAATTAACTCATTTAAATAAAATTTTTCTTTTTGAATCTTTTGTGTATTACTGTCATTTCTAGCTAAAAATAATAATTTTTCTAATAATACAGTCATATTTTCTGTTTCTTTTTTAATAGCTTCAATTGATTCCTCTAATATTTCTTTATCATCTTTTCCCCATCTATCTAATAAATTTACATATCCTTTTATAACTGCAATTGGCGTTCTAAGTTCGTGTGAAGCATCAGATACAAATTGATTTTGTTTTTCAAAAGAGCCTTGAAGTCTATCAATCATACTATTAAATGTTGATGCCAGTCTAGATAATTCATCTTCTTTATTGCCAACCTCTATTCTTTCTTTTAAATTATTTATACTTATACTTTGGGCTGCCTTAGTTATTTTATCAATAGGTTCTAGCATCCCTTTACTAACCACACTTCCTAATGCTATTGAAATTATAATTCCTCCAAAACAAGCAGTTATCATAAAAGCTTTTAAAACTTCTAAGAAGATTTTTTCATACTCCATATCCTTTACAACTTGAACATATACAACAGTATCATTAATTTTCACTTCATTAGTTACATATATGTATTTTCTATTTTTTTTATATGCATCGTCATTAGTATCATTACCATTCTTCTCTGGATTTAAGGGTATATCATATTTAAAATTATCTACAGCCGCAATAACATTTCCTTTATCATCTAGTATCCTTGAATAATACTTGTCTTTAGACGGAACTCCATCTAAAATATCTGAATAATTGTAATCCCTCCTTGGATTGACAATTCTTTGTTGAATAAATTTTGATACATAGTTTAATTCCGCACTAACCTGCTTTTCTGTATAAAAAGTTATTCCTAAATATATAGCACTATTTAGTGCAATTAATACGCTAAGAAGTAATACAGTATATAATATAGTTAATTTAGTCGATATTTTTGTGTTTTTTAATAACATATCCTACTCCTCTAACGGTATGAATTAGTTTCACGTCAAATTCTTCATCAATTTTGCTCCTCAAATATCTAATATATACATCAACTACATTTGTATCTCCCATATAATTATATCCCCAAACAACTTCTAACAGCTGTTCTCTATTAAGTACCACATCTACATTTTTCATTAAATATTCAAGTAAATCATACTCTCTTTTTGTAAGTTCAATTAATTTATCTCCTCTTCTGACCTCGTGAGTACTTAAATTCATAACTAAATCATTAACCATGATTTCATTTTTATTTTCATTGTTTTTACTGCTGTTTTTTCTCTTTACCGCTCTAATCCTAGCTAATAGTTCTTCTATCGCAAAAGGCTTTGTCATGTAGTCATCAGCACCAATATCTAATCCTGTAACTTTATCTATGACACTGTCCTTGGCTGTAAGCATTATAATTGGTACTTCACTAAAAGCTCTTACTCTTCTGCAAACCTCCATCCCATTTAAACTTGGAAGCATCACATCTAATATAATTAAGTTATACTCATTATTTTTTATCTTTTCAAATCCTTCTCTTCCATCATAAACCGTTTCAACTTCATATCCTTCATGCATTAATTCTAATTGAAGAAATCTAGCAATTTGTTTTTCATCCTCAACAATTAATATTTTATATTCATTCATAAATAACCCCTCCTAAATCAAATCTCTTTTTCTGTTTAAGAATGTATTTTTGTTCTCTTTATATAATTGGACTGCAAATATTAATATTATAAAAAAAGATATAACAAGTACTATACCTAGAACACAAAATATAGCTGCTATAATCCATATTATCATTCCAAAGTTCATGTCGCCAGTAAATGATATAATTGCAACTTTCCTATTGTTAATTTTATCATCAATCTCATGTAATAAATATAACTGTTTAAAATCTTTTGTGTCTTTAATCCCTTTCTCCTTTGAGTTTTTTAAAAACTGTTGAAATTCCTCTTCATAAAAATCTCCTCCTAAAAAAAGCATATCTTCTATATAGGATTTTACATAAATTATTTCAGGATTATTGCTATTATATAAAAATCCCCTATGAAGGTAGTCATTATACTGACCTTCTTCATAGTTAGCATTTAAACTTTCATCTAGTATAAACTTTCCATCCTTAGATAAATTAGAATTACTATAGCTATATGTAATATTATTATCCTCGTCTAAAATTAAAATATCTTTTATAGAGCTAAAACTTTCCCCAAGCTTTTTAACGTGGACTTTCAATCGTTCATTCGTCTCACCTTTTTTAATATCTCTATGTATAGCTTTATAATTATAAAAAGTTTTTACTCTATTTCTATTAAACCATGGTATAATTGCACCAAAAAACATTATAGTTACTAAAAATAATATAGTAAAAGCTTTTAAATTACTTTTAAGGTTATTAAAGGCTTTTGTATGAAATAAATATTTGTTAAGCATATCCTTTACTAATCTTATCACCTAGTCCTCCTCCTAATATGGTCCTTTATGATATAGATATACCATATCTAAATTTAATCTGTATACTTAAGAATTTCTGTTAACAAATTGTTCTACTTAATATTTATATAATTAAAAATTTACCATTTACAATTGACAATTATTGATTTTCCACCCCTGGGGTGCAGTATGATACGGTACTATATCTGCAACATTGGATGATAATTTAGCAACATTGGTTATCTCTATAATATTGTACTATATCACTGGTTTTACTTCCAAACTGTACTGAAGCCCAGGGTAACCCTAAAGAACTTCCCAATGTCCCCCAGAGGTGGTAAAAATTGTTAGTTAATATAAAACTGTTAACTTATATTCAAATATACATTTAACTTTAGAATAGTTTATCTTTATATAATTATATATTTTGCCCATTAAAACTTCATTAAAACCTAATTAAATATAAATAAAGCACCTATACATAGATGCTTTATTTATGTTTTTTACTTTTTAATAAAATTGTGCTAATTGCGGCACATGCCACTGCTGCAGTAATTACTTTTGTAGCCAGTTCTTTTTTATTTATTTTTCCAACTGGATCTAAATTATTTATAATTATTGCATCTCTTGAAGTGCTTTGTGGGTAAAGATATGCTCCTATCATACAAATATGTTGAAATCTTATTTCTGAAAAGTTGTCAATAAGATCACTTAAACATTTTAAAAAATACTCCTTATTCCATTCATCAATAGGCTTTAATTCCTTATCATTATGTTCATCCATTAAATCATCAATAAACTCCTCAGCATATTTTTTTGCTCTTAATATTTCACCTACATTTCCTGGATCTTTTCTTATATACTCAATTAACGCTGTTCTCACAGCTTCAACTTCACCTAGTGTTATAGCTTCTATTAAAGATGCCTCTGCTGTAAATTCCATTATTAAAAACCTCCTAATAAAATTTGGACTTAAGTAAATGAAAGTCTTATAAAACTAATTATAATCCCTTAGTATAAAATAGTAAATACTCCTAAATTAAATCATTTTGTAACAATATTGACATATATAATGGTATAATAGTATATGAGGATAAATAAAAAATAAGTAATATAATATTATTGGAGGATGATCCCATGAATGTTGCTTTTTTTCTTACTCCAAAAAATGAAGTAATACACGAAAAGGTAAACTCAACAATGAGAAGAGCTATGGAGCGTATGGAATATCATAGATATACTGCCATTCCTTTAGTAGATGAAAAAGGCAGATATGTTGGTACATTAACAGAAGGAGATATTTTGTGGAAACTAAAAAATGATCCTAATATAACTTTGAAGGATACAGAAAAAGTTTTAATTAGAGATATACCAAGAAACGTTAGAAATAAACCAGTATCCATAAATTCTGATATTGAAAATCTAATACTGGTTGCTAAATCTCAAAACTTTGTACCTGTTGTAGATGATTCCAATATATTTATTGGTATAATTAAGAGAAGTGATATAATATCCTATTGTTACAATAGAATATTTAATGAAGATAAGTTCAAAAATCTTCCTGCTTGTGAGATTTTAGAGGAAATAGCTAATTAATTGCCCCAAAATTTAAAATATTCCGCTAATATCAGAGGATTTTATTAATTAATATAGAATATATATTGTATAAACACCATAATCTAAAAATTTATATATTAGATTATGGTGTTTTTTACTGCAAGATACAGGAAAGGACGTGATTTAATGAAAGCTTTGAAAAACAAAAGTTTATTGGCAGATTTATCTCTCTTATTAGTAGCTATCATATGGGGTGGAGGTTTTATTGCAGTAAAGGATTCTGTAAATTTAATACCACCTTTTTATCAAATGACTATACGATTTTCTCTTTCAACTATTTTAATGGCGGTAATCTTTAATAAAAACTTAAGAAAAGCAACTAAAGCAGATTTTAAAATGGGTACTATAATAGGTATATTTTTATTTTTAGGATTTGCACTGCAAACTGTAGGAATTGTTTATACTACAGCTAGTAAAAGTGCTTTTTTAACAGCAACTTATGTAGTAATTGTTCCTTTTTTAAATTGGGTTATCTTTAAATTAAAACCAGATAAATTTTCAATTATTGGTGCAATTCTATGTTTAATTGGAATTTCATTCTTAACTCTTCAAGGTGGGTTAAATTTTAATAGCGGTGATATACTTACAATATTATGTGGTATAGGTTTTGCAGGACAAATTATTACAATTGGACTTTATACTAAAAAAACGGATCCTATAATATTAACTATAATTCAATTTGGCGTAGCTGCAATATTATCTTTTATTATGGCATTGTTTTTCGAATCTGTACCTCAATTTGAAACAAAATTAATATTTCCTATAGCATATATGGTTGTATTTAGTACCACTCTTTGTTTTATAATTCAAAATGTAGCTCAAAAATATACAACTTCTACTCATGCAGCTATAATCCTCTCTTTGGAATGTTTATTTGGCTCATTGTTTTCTGTATTAATATTTGGGGATAAATTTACATTCACAATGATTATAGGATGTATATTTATATTTGTAGCAATAATTACTACTGAAACTAAATTGAGTTTTATATTTAAAAATAATAATTCAGAGGCAAATAATGAACTAGAAATAGCGTCAAGTAAAGACATGGAATAAAAAAGGAGTTTGTTGAACTCCTTTTTTATAATTCACAATTATAGATATTTATCAGCTGTCACTTCAAATTGCAATTTATTGTTTTTTGAAGTACAAAATAACTTCTTGTGAAAAATTTATAATAAGTATTATTTATATACTTCCATTCCCTCTATAGCTTTTTCTACCAATTCATCTATATTAAGTGTAGACTCAGATTTTATGATTTCATTTAATCTAGGTTTAGTCTTAGGATGTTTAGGAACAAAAATTGTACAGCAATCTTCATAAGGTAATATTGATGTTTCATAAGTCTCTATATCTCTTGCTATATCCATAATATCTATTTTATCCATAGCAATTAACGGTCTAAACACTGGTCTATCAGAACAGTCATCACTTACCACTAAAGCCTCCATAGTTTGTGAAGCTACCTGACCAACACTTTCTCCTGTAGTTACAGAGTTAATATTATATTTTTCTGCTAATTTGCAAGCAACTCTCATCATAAATCTTCTCATTATTATGGTCAATTCATCTTCTCTGCATTTTTCAATGATTTCTAACTGAATATCAGTAAAAGGCACCACATAGAGATTTAATTTACCTGTATAGCTTTTTAAAATGTTTGCTAAACTTTTCACCTTATCTTTAGCTCTTTCACTTGTATAAGGATGACTATGATAATAAACAGCATGAAGTTCAACACCTCTACGTGCCATTAAATACCCTGCTACAGGAGAATCTATTCCTCCAGACAGCATAAGCATAGTACTTCCATTAATTCCATAAGGAAGTCCTCCAACCGCCTTAATCTTCTTAGATATGACATAGGCATTTCTTCTTATTTCTATATTTAATAAAAACTCAGGCTTCTTTACATCAACAGTAATTCCCTCTAAATTTTTTAATATGTAAGCTCCTACTTCTCTGCTGACTTCCATGGAGTTTAGTTCAAATTCTTTGTTAGCTCTATTAGTATCAACTTTAAAAGTTTTACCTTCAGCATTTTTCATAACTTCTAGCGCTACTTTAGATATTGATTCCATATCTAAAGTAGTTTCTTCTACTATACAAACTTCCATAACTCCAAAAACTTTTTTAACTCTTTCTATAACTTTCTCTAAGTCTTCAGAATATATAAACCATCTGCCAGTATCTTCAACAAATTCATAATTTAAATCTTCAATTACATTTTTAATATTATCTTTTAACCTTCTTTCAAATTTTCCTCTATTTAATCCCTTTAGAAAAATTTCTGAAGCATATTTGACTAATAATAGTTTTCTCACCTTTTCATCCTCCTTAAAACCTTTAAACTGCTTTTCAAAGCTTCAATAACGTAATCCACTTCATCTTTAGTATTGTATTCACAAAAACTAAATCTTATAGTTCCTTGCTGTTCTTTTAAAGATAATCCAAAGGCATTTAATACCTGTGATGTCTTTGCAGATTTTGAGGAACAAGCTGATCCTGTTGAAACATATATATTTTTTTCTTCTAATGCATGTAATAGTACCTCACCTTTTATAAAAGGAAAGGAAACAGAAAGTATATGTGGTAAGAAATTTTCTTCTATTCTACTATTAATTTTTGCTTCTTCTATTTCTTTTAATCTTTCAATAAAGTGTCTTTTAATTTCTAACACCTTTTCATAATTTTCCTGTAAGTTTTTATGCATTATTTTACTTGCCAATGCAAATCCAGCTATAGCAGGCAAATTTTCTGTTCCTGATCTAAAATTTCTTTCTTGTCCTCCACCAAAAATTAATGGATTTGCAACTAAACCTTTTCTTATATAAGCAAAACCTACTCCTCTAGGTCCATGCAATTTATGTCCACTAGTACTCATTAAGTCAACTTTACACTTTTGTACATCAATAGATATTTTCCCATAACTTTGTACTGCATCTACATGAAATTTTACCCTAGTTGATTTTTCTTTTATAGCATTTCCTATTTTTTCAATATCTTGAATTATTCCAACCTCATTGTTAACATGGATTATGCTTACAATCACAGTATCTTTAGTTATAGCATTTAATAACTCTTCTATATCTATTTGCCCATTTTCCTTTAAAGATATGTAGCTTACCTTTACCCCTTCTTTTTCTAGTGCCTTAAAAGTGTTCAGTACACTAGGATGCTCAACCGTTGATGTAATTATGTGATTTCCTGATTTGGAAAATCCTCTTAATAAAAAGTTGTTGCTTTCACTTCCACCAGAAGTAAATATTATTTCATCACTTTGAGCTTTAATTGTACCAGCAATACTTTCTCTACACTCTTTAAGCTTCTGTTCAGCTTTAAAGCCTAAACTGTGCGCAGAAGAGGGATTGGCAAAATACTCTCTCATAGTATTACTTACTTCTTCTATTACTTCCTCATAGGGTTTTGTAGTTGCACTGTTATCAAAATAAACTTCCATATTATTCACCTCTTAAAACTAACAATACTACAATTTATATAAATATTATTTAACTTGGTATCCTAATTTATTTCTATAATAAAAAGGTATTTATAATCTTACATAGAAATATAAACTGAATAAGTATTTTTTGTAAAAATAATATATAATCTTTTAAAGATTAAAATCAGTATTATATTATAATACCATATATTTTTAAAATTAAGGAGGTCATTTATGATTAAATTAAATAATAGTAATATTTCGAAAGTTACATTACTATTAGGTTTACTTTGCTTATTGTATTTTATTTGTATTAAAGTTATATTTTTCCACACAAGTTTTTCAAGCTTTTGGTTTATTATAGGCGCCATATTAATATTGATTGGATTAAATAAAAGCAAAACACTTTATGTATTCTCTTCCTTACCAAAATTAGTGAGAGGTGGAATTGTTGTAGTTTTATCACTATTATTTATTAGTTATCTTATAATTCAATCATTAATAGTATTTAATGGATTTCATAAAGATACTACAAAACCTGATTATGCAATTGTATTAGGTGCAGGACTTATAGGTGATAAAATTTCAACTTCCCTTTATTATAGACTTACAGCAGCAGTTGAATTTCATAATCTTTATCCTGATGTAAAAATCGTAGTAAGTGGTGGACAAGGACCTGATGAATTACTTAGTGAAGCTGCAGCAATGAAAAAATTTCTTATAGAAAAAGGTATTGACGAAGATGATATAATAATTGAAGATAAGTCTACAAATACATATGAAAATTTTCTATACACTAAAAATAAATTAAAAGAATTAGATAATAAAGAGCATATATCCCTTACAGTAATCACTAATAATTTTCACATGTTTAGAGCAAAATCTTTATCAAAGCAATTAGGCTTTAAAACTTATGGTTATCCTGGTAAAACTCATAAATTCCTTGCACTAAACTTTTTTGTTAGAGAGGTACCAGCAGTTATTAAAAGTTATTTGTTCGATAAATAATTTTTAATAGAATTATAAAAATACATTTAACTATCTTAAGCAAATAATTATAATATAAAAAGCAATTAATTTTGTTAAAATTAATTGCTTTTTATAATAAGTAAGATATCTAAATTGTAAGTTCATTATAAATAGTTAAATATTATTCTTCTACATGTAATAGAGCTTGGTCAAATATATATTTAACATGATCATCATCTAAAGAATAATAAACTACCTTGCCTTCTTTTCTAAACTTTACTAATCTTGTACTTTTTAATACTCTAAGTTGGTGTGATATTGCTGATTGGCTCATTCCTAAAGTTTCTGCTATATCACAGACACACATTTCTTTTTGAAACAATACATATAGTATTCTTATTCTAGTTATATCTCCAAAAGCTTTAAAAAGCTCTGATAAATCACCTAAAATTTTTTCTGATGGTATGTTATTCTTTACGCTATCAACTATATCCTTATGAATTTCCGTACAATTACAGAATTCTAAATTATTATCCATTGCATTTCCTCCTATATATACCTTTTGTAATATAGTATATCCACAAACTACTGTAAAGTCTATTTATATCTAAACATAGATTAACAGATTTATCTATAAATAAGTCTATACTATATGATAAAATTATTGTAATACTTTGTCAAATGATATGTGTTAAATAAATTATATGCTATTAATATATTATTATTTTAGTTATAGGTTTTTTGTTAAAATTTTATTACAATAATTAAAAAAAACAAAACTAAGTATAAACTCAGCTTTGCTTTTTTACTTTTTCTATTTTATGAATTTTTTTCATTAATAGTAAATTTGCTTATTATTTTTTTAAGATCTAATGACAATTCTTCTAAGTTTTCAGCAGAATTAACCACTTCTTTAAATTTAGTTCTTTGCTCTTCACTGGATGCACTTACTTCTTCAGTTGAAGCTGCTGCCTCTTGTGAAACCGCTGATATTCCTTGTATTTTATCAATAAAGCTATCTTTAGATTCATTTACCTTAATTAAGACATCATTTACATTATTGATATTATTTTTAAGACTATCAATTGCATTATTTATTTCATCAAAAGTCTTATTGGTATTTTCAACTTTTTCTAATGTCTTTTCACTTAAATCTTTAGACAAAGTAATTTCTTTAATAACCATTTTAATATCTTCTAAATTACTGTTTATAACTTTTTCTACCTCTTCTGCTGAACTTGAAGATTGCTCTGCTAATTTTCTTACTTCTTCTGCAACCACTGCAAAACCACGTCCAGCTTCTCCAGCTCTAGCTGCCTCAATGCTTGCATTTAATGCTAGTAAATTGGTTTTACTAGTGATTTCTTTTATAGCATCTATTATAGCTCTAATTCTATTAGAATTTTCTCCTAGTACTTCTGCTTTATCTGCTACATTGATAATGGATTTGTTATTTTCATTAAATGAATGGTTTAGTTCATCAACTATTTCCTTTCCATTGGTAACAAAGCTTTCAACTTCCTCACTTTCCTCTAGTACATCATTAGAATAATTTAGTATTTCAGTTATATTATTTCCTAAATCCACAGATAAATTTACGCTTTCCTCAAGCATTATGGACTGTTCAGTAGCTCCTTGTGCTATTTGTTCTACTGCATTAGATATATCAACTGCAACTGTTTCTGAAAATTCTACAGTGCTAGCTAAATCTACTGAAGCTTTAGATAAATGATCTGAAGTATTTACAATATTACATATTATATTTTCCATATCATTCATAAGATTGTTACTAGCATTTCCTATTTCTACAATTTCCATAGTCTTAACTTTGTTTAAACTAATTCTTTTAGTAAAATCTCCGTCTTTTGCTGCTTTAAGTATGTCCACTAAGTGTTTCATATTCTTAGATAATTTATTAGAGTATATCATAGGTGATGCTGATGAAAAAACTATAATTACCAATATTGCTGCTATAGGGAAAATTAATTTTTTAAATACTTTTTCTTTTATTTCTGATGTTTTCATAAATCCTAAAGATATATATCCTAATTCTTTATTTTCTGCTTTAACCACATTATATTTTGCTCCATTAAAGGTGATACTTTTGATACCGTTATCAAGAATTCCTTTACTCCACTCTTCATCATTTAAATTTTTTCCTATCAATTCTACAACGCTGCTAGCAATTATGTTACCATCTTTATATGCAACTGCATTAAATCCTTCAATTCCTATTTTCATTTCCGAAACAGTTTGTGAAATTTTTGTTAAATCCATGTCTATTGCAACTATTCCTGACAACTTATTGTTGTCATCTTTTAAAGCTTTTGACAAAGTAACTATATATTTTTGTGTAGTATGATCCTTATAGGGAACTCCTATATGTAATAAATTTTCATCCTTCATAGTTTCTGTGTACCATGGTCTTTCACTTAAATTAAAACTATCGTCAAGTTCATCTGGTGGATAGCAATAAAGTTCTTTCTTTCCATTAATTGCATATACTGAAAATATGTTATCTTTAATGCCTTCTACATTTTTAAAAGTTTCTACCACTTTAGATTCATTCCCCTTTTTAGCATAAAGATTTCTAACATGTGATTCTTGTGATAACATTTTTATAAAATTGCTATTACTATCAATTATTTCTCCTATTTCATCATTTATTGCTCTTACAGAAGCTGATGCAACAATCATATATTCATTCATCACACTATCGTATATTGTCTTAGTTATAGTTATACCTAAAACAATAATTGGAATTACACATACACATACCAGCATCAGTGAAAGTTGTTTTTTAATACTGACTAGCCTCAACTTTTTTTCTCTTTTTCTTTTCATGATTCCATCCCCCTAGTTTAATATATCCCTATCACTTAATAAGTATAATTAATTTGACATAATTTTGCAACAAATTACATATATATAAATAATATAAAACTTATTTATTAAAAATAAATACATATATTTTTTTAATGTAATTTTTTTAAAAAGTTTTTAATAATATTAAGTATTTTAACATATGTATTAGAGTTAGAAAGCTGTATCGACATATAAGATTCCTCACAGCTTGTTAAATTTTTGTTAAGTAAAATTAATTGCATTAAATAACTGCTGATACCTTACCAGCAGTTATTTATTTTTATTTAGTTTATTTTAAACTTGCTAACTACTTCTTTAAGCTTTTCTGACAACACTTCTAAGTCTTCTGCTGATAACACTACTTTCTCAAACCTATTATTCTGATCTTCACTTGAAGCACTTATTTCTTCTGATGATGCTGCTGCCTCTTCTGCAACCACTGAAATATTTTGCATTCTTTCTATAAGACCGTCCTTAGTACTATTTATATTGGTTAAAGTTTTATTAACTCCATTTATATTTTCTTGAAGAACTCCTATTGAGGAATTTATTTCTTCGAAAATTTTAAAAGTATTTTCAACTTTATTTGAAGTTTTATCACTAATTTCTTTTGATAAAGTTACTTCCTTAATAACCTTATCTATATCACTAATATTCTCTTCTATTACTTTTTCTATTTCTTCAGCAGAAGTTGTAGATTGTTCTGCTAATTTCTTTACTTCATTTGCAACTACTACAAAACCTTTTCCTGCTTCACCTGCTCGTGCAGCTTCTATACTAGCATTTAATGCAAGTAAATTAGTTTTGTGTGTTATAGTCTTTATTGTATCTAAAATAATATTAATTTTTTTAGAATTTTCTTGTAGAATTTTTGCTTTATTTACAGTTTCAACTACTGCCCTAGAATTATCTTTAAATAATTCACTAAAATCTTCTATTGATTCTTTACCATTAAAAATAAGTTTTTTTGCCTCTTCACATTGATTCATTACATCTTCTGAATAAGATACTATGTTCTTTATATCTTCACCTAACTCAACAGTGAGAGATGCATTTTCATCCAATATTATTGACTGTTCATTTGCCCCTTGTGCCATTTGTGATATAGCAGCTGAAATATCACTATTAGCAATTTTCGAATCTCCAACTATATTGGTTAAACTGCTTGATGATGTGGATAACTCTGTAGATGCCTCAATTATATTTTTAAGCAATAATACAATATCATCCATCATTGCATTTACTGCATTAGAAATTTCTTTAATTTCTTTAGTAAATACTCCTTTTGTAGGAATACGAGTTGTAAAATCTCCATTTCTAGTGCGGTATAGAATATCCATTAAATTCTTCATTATTTTAACAAGTTTTGAAGACAAAACAAGAATAATTACAATAGCAAAAATAGCTATAAAAATTATTGTTATTATAGGAATAAATAATGCTTTCCTTATTTCTCTTTGAATTTCTTTAATAGAACTAAGTCCATAGGTTGTATATCCTAGTTCTCCATTTATATGTTTTTGTATATAATAATTATTATCTTCAAATTTAAATACACCCATATTTTCAGTGGTTATAAGGTCTTTTCCCCACTGTTCTTTTGATAAATCAATTCCTATCAGTTCTTCTTTACTGCTGGCAATTACATTTTCATCATTATATGTTATTAAAACAAATCCTTCACTACCAATTGAGCTTGTATTAACATTCTCAGACAAAGTTGTAAGATCTATATCCATTGCCATTACACCTATTAGACTACCATCTTTATCTGTCACTTTTTTTGAAATAGTGAAGATTTGTTTACCAGTAAAAGCATCTACATATGGCTTTGATATAACTAATTTTTTTTCGCCTTTTGCACTTGTATACCATTCACGAGAAGTGGGATCATAATTTGATTCTAGTTTTACTTCAGGATAAAGATATAACTCCTTTTTTTCATTAGCATAATATATAGACAATATATCACTACTATTTGCTTTTACATTTGTAAAAGTATCAAAAACTATATCCTTATTCTTTTTACTCTTAAATCCACTTTTTATAGTTTCTTCTTCTGATAAAATGTTCATTAAGTTACTATTAAATTTAATAATATTCTCCATTTCTTTTCCTATATTTTCAACTTTGTTAGCAGTTGTAATGATATATTCATTATTTGCACTATTATAAACTGCTTTTCCAGTATTTATACCTAAAATGCTTATAGGAAGTAAGGAGACAATCACTACTAAAATAAAAAGCTCATTTCTTAAACTTAAACTTAAATTTGATCTTAAAGTAATTTTTTTCTTTTCCTTACCCTTACCCTTTTTAATTTTAATCTTCAACTTAACCCCTCCTTTATCTCATATGTTATTTTTCGTATAACTATATTTTTTCTTTAAGTAAAATTAAATTTTTATTGTATGATTTTCTAAATTTAATCAATATATCAGCATCATTTTATATGATTGAAATTGACCAATGGCAAAGAAATTAGATATATTCTGAAAAATAATTTTTTTATAAAAATGGCTTAAATCCTTAAAAATTAAGGGGGTTTCTCTTTCGAGACACCCCCTTAAAATTATACTTTCTTCTTTTTAACTATAACCTTGTAGGTTTCTATCAATAAAATTATAGCTAATATTAGTAATATTATAGCAAATACTCCAAGTACTATATTTGGCGTAGCTGCAGTAAAATATTGATATGTCAACATTGTTAATGATGTCAATGTAACTATAAACATAAATATCATTGGAATTAAAGCCATTGTATACTTCTTTCCTATACTTGCAAGCCATGCTGAAACTGCCAATAAAGAAAGTGCTGCCAATAACTGATTTGCTGATCCAAATATAGGCCAAATTTTATTATATCCATAAGCTAAAA
This sequence comes from Clostridium faecium, assembly GCF_014836835.1. GTDB lineage: Bacteria > Bacillota > Clostridia > Clostridiales > Clostridiaceae > Clostridium_J > Clostridium_J faecium. Next base: position 70,848 of record NZ_JACSQB010000074.1, read on the forward strand.
GTAAAATTGATGCTCCTATAGTAACAAATGTAGCAAAATATTTATTATTCCCTAAGCTTTTACTTTCTTTTCTATCAAAAAATTCTTGGAATATATATCTTCCAATTCTTGTTGCTGTATCAAGACTGGTTAATGCAAAAGCTGAAAAAGTAAGCATAGTAAATACTTTGCCTACCTGAAGTGGTAGCCCAAAACTATTCATAAACGTGGATAATCCATCGGCAAATATTACTGAAGGAGCACCTTCAGCCTTTGCTAAATATCCAACAGTTATTAGTGCTATAATTGCCACTATACCTTCAATTAACATAGAACCATATCCTATTAATTTTGCATCGGTTTCTTTGTTGATTTGTTTTGATGAAGTACCTGATCCTATAAGAGAATGGAATCCTGATACTGCTCCACAGGCAACAGTTACAAATAGGAATGGAAATAGTGTTTGAGTATTTACTTTAAAGCCAGTAAAGGCAGGTATTTCCATTGAAGGTCTGTAAATAATTATTCCTAATATTCCACCTATAATCATTGCATATAAAAGGAATGAACATAAATAATCTCTAGGTTGAAGTAATATCCATACTGGTAAAGTAGATGCCAAAGTTATATATATAATTAATACTATATTCCATTGAAATTTTGTTAGTTTTATAAATGGGAACATATATCCAAGCCATATACAGAAAAATAAAAGTATAACTCCAATTAGCGTAGAAATTCCAAGTTTCACTCCTTTTCTATAGACAGCAAAACCAAAAAGCATTGATATAAATATAAATAGTATAGATGCTGTTCCTGCTTGTGCTCCTATTAAATTATTTGGGTCATAAGCAAAAGTTGAAGCGCAGATATCAGTAAAAGCTGCTACTATTAATACAATGGTAGACCATGCAAAAATATTGTATAATATTTTGCCTTTATTACCTAAATTGGTTTTTATTATTTCACCTATAGTTTTTCCATCATGTCTTATAGATGCAAATAATGCACTATAATCATGAACTCCCCCTACAAATACACTTCCAACTAATATCCATAAATATACAGGAATCCATCCAAAAACTGCTGCTAATATTGGTCCAGTTATAGGTCCTGCACCTGCAATTGAAGAAAAGTGATGTCCTAATAGCACTTTAGAGTTCGCTGGCACATAATCCACATTGTCAAATTTAGTATGAGCTGGTGTTTTCCTATTAACGTCAATACCCCATTTTTTAGTTAACCATGCACCATATGTGATATAAGCTATTAAGAATACTATAATTGAAATAACTAATAATAATAGTGCGTTCATTCATAGCCTCCTTTATTTATTACTTAAGGTGTGCAAATACACCTTATAGTCTTCTTTAGCAGCTTTGTTAGTTATGACTTTGTTATTATATAAATCTATAACTACAAGCTTTACAGTGCTCCATCCATGAAGTGTGAACTTATAGTACTTATTGTATTTGAATTTTTTTGTATAATTACAAATATCTTTGGATATATTGTTTTTACTAACTGCAATCCCTGTTATTATAGAACTTCTATGTTCCCCATTGGGCTTTACTAGCTTTATAGTCATATCCTTTAAATAATCTGAAAAATTTACTAAATCTTCATATTTTAAATCATCATAGCTCTGCACTAAACAATGCTCATATATTTCAAATTTATCTATAACATCATTTTGAGTTAAAAAAGTCCTTCCACCTATGTCTTTATATTTTCCATATAAACTTAACTTTTTATCAAAAATTACTATATCATTATAAAGTTCAAAATTTCTTTTAAATACTTCACTTAAATTATTTAAATATAATTGCAACTCCATAAAATATCCCCCAAAATTTTATTAATTATCTATTTTAAATTATATTGCTTATCTCCATAAATTTATTATAATATCACTGATTTCTGTTACAAACTATACTACAACCCTAAGAGAATCCTAAAGGACTTCCTACTGTTCCCCAGGGGTGATGTAATTTCAACCATAATTGTCCATTGTCAATTTTTAGATTGTTAATTAATACATTAAACTGTTAACTTGCATTGGGATATACGTTTGACTTTAGAGTAGTTTATCTGTATATTAAAATATACTCATTGAGAACCTAATTTAAAACTATAAACTACAAAAATTATGTAAATATATATTTTTATACTTCTTCAAAAAAATCCATGCTGATAGATATTTCTATCAGCATGGATGTAAAATCATATTTGTGTTGGAATTAGTATATTGTTTAGTTCTTTTAAAGTAATATTAAAACAATTGCCACCTGTGTCTAACGGTTTAATTTGAGATATAACATAATCATCCTTAAGCAATAACATCAAAGCATCTGACTTATTTTTATCTTTTGGTGTAATAATTGCAAAGGAATTACTAGGTACCAAAATATTATCTTCATTTACTAATGCAGCACAGAATTCCCCTTTAATAAAATTTTGTTTCAAAGAAAAAATTATGTCTCCTTTTTTAGCTATGATAACATTTTCATGAGATACATTAAATTCTTTTATAGGTTTTGTATCCATTATTTTTTGTTTAAAGATATCAATACAGCTCTCATCTATTAATCTATAGCTATCATCAATTTCTGTGGTTTCCTTTAAAGTCCTGCTAGATAAATTAACGTCTGCAATTTGGTACAAATAACAGGTTTCACAATTAATATCCATCTTTATCCCCCTAAAGAAAATATTCAAATTTCTATAATAATTATATACCATTTTTATTTATAAGTTTATCAGAAACTCATAATTTTATTATCAAATTTATTATTTACAATATTGTCTTTTTTTAAATATAATATTACTTTATTTTTTTGAAATTATTTCCCAAAAATTCCTAAAAACAAAGTCACCAATAGATGTACTACCAGTGACTCTAATTTTTATATTTCTTTCTCTAACATATCTAACAACATATCAAATCTTTTTATAGTATCTTCTAATGGTTTAGGAGTTGTCATATCAACACCTGCATTTTTAAGAATATTAATTGGGTAATCACTGCATCCTGCTTTTAAAAAGCCTTTAAATTGTTCTATTTCTTTCGCTCCCCCATTTATTATCATTTGTGAAAATGAGTTTGCTGCTGCAAAACCAGTTACATATTGATAAACATAGAAATCTCTATAAAAATGAGGAATTCTTGACCATTCCATATCTATCTCACTATCTACAACCATATCTTTTCCAAAATATTTTACATTTAAATCATGATATATGCTGCATAAATCATCACTAGATAGCGCTTCTCCTGCTTCCATTTTTTCATGAACCAAAAGTTCAAACTCAGCAAACATTGTTTGTCTAAAAACAGTTGTCCTTATGCTTTCAAGTTGTTCATTAATTAGATATAGTTTTTTCATTTTATCTTGTTCTTCTTTTATTAAATGATTCATAAGTATGCACTCATTAGTTATAGATGCAACTTCAGCACAGAACAATACATAATCTGCATAAATATATGGTTGATTTTTCTTTGAATAATAAGAATGGATAGAATGTCCCATTTCATGAGCAAGAGTAGAAACATCATTTATTTGGTTACTATAATTTAAAAGTACATATGGCATACTGTTATAGCTTCCACTAGAATATGCTCCTCCTCTTTTTCCTTTGTTTTCATACACGTCAATCCATCTTTCTTCTATACCTTCTTTAAATATATTTAAATATTCTTCTCCCATTGGTTTTAATGCTTCAACACAAATTTTTATACCTTCCTCATAAGGTATATGAAATTTAGGAGTTTCTATATTAGGTACATATAAATCATACATATGCATTTCATCTAACTTTAACAATTTCTTTTTAAGAGATACATATCTATGAAGAGACGATAAATTGTTATTTATAGTGTCTACTACATTTTTGTAAACCTCAAGAGGAATTTTATTTGGTTTTAATGAACTTTCTAATGAAGAACTGTAATTTCTTGCCTTGGATTTAAATATGAAACTCTTTACTGAAGAAGTATAAGCAGTGGCTAAAGTATTTTTAAACTTCTTATAAGTGTCAAATAACCCACTGAAAGCTTCTTGTCTAACTCTTCTGTCCTTTGATCTTATAAATATAGAATAATTTCCTTCTGTAAGTTCAACTGAATTATTATTTTCATCTTTTATTACAGGGAAAGTCATATCTGCATTGCTTAACATATTAAATATGTTTCCTGGCGCTGATAGAGAATTTTCAGCTGAAGCTAGCAGTTTTTCCTCTTTTTCACTAAGAACATGAGGCTTTTGCTCTAATATGTCTTTTAAATATTTTTCATAAAGTTTTAATGGTTCTAATTCATCTATTGCCTTATTAATATCATCTTCACTTAAAGTTAATAATTCTGGTATAAAAAAAGATGTCATACTATTTACTTCTGTAAAATAAACTCTTATTCTATCTAGTAAAACTTGATATTTAGTATTTGCTGTATTTTCATCACTTCTAAGATGAGCATACACATATAAGTCTTCTATTAAATTTGAAACTACCACATAGTTTTCTAAATATCCTAAAAGCATAGCAGGATCTTTTAGCTTTCCTTTATACTCTAATAACTTAGGAGCAATTTCCTTTGCTTTAGTAAAATCTGACTCCCAAGCATCCTCATTAGCATACATTTTTTCAACATTCCATTTGTATTTTTCATGAATTTCATCTCTAGTTTTCAATTTTTTTACTTCACTCATAATTCCCTCCTAATTACATAGATTATGTTTTACACATTGGATTCACAAAACACATCATAACAAAAGTTTAAAACACAATCATTATTTTAGTCCTAATATAAATATATTAACACATATTTACAAAATTTTAATGAAATTCTTTAAATATTTCATAAAAAATCTTCACTATAAAGATAAAACTTTTACTCAAATTTTAAGTCAAATAAAATAATAATTTATCGTAAAAAAATGTGATTTACATACATAATTTACTAAAAATGATAACCTACATTTTAAAATCTAACATCATCCTTAGTTAGCTCCTTATATCTCTGCTGCCTTAATAGATTTAACCCCAGTTTTACACAGTACATTTACGCCCTTTACCATGGTTACAATCATAAAAGCTTCTACCATTTCTTCTACTTTTAATCCTTCATCAATAGCTTGAATTGCATGCGCTTTAGCTCCACTAACTTCATCATCTAGAGAATCTAAAATTGTAAAAATTAGTTCTTTATATTGGTTTGGTAAATGTCCATAATGCTTTAGTAATTCATTATTATTTTCCATATATATCTTCCTTTCATTTTTCAACTTTAAATAACCAACAAACCTTAAACTTAAAATAAAATTACTTAAATAAATAATCCCATATATATTCTAAGTACATATCTCCATAAAAAAAGTCTCCTCTTTTTATAATTTCTAATATTTCTTCTTTATTCATTAATTTAACTTCACTTACTTCTCCTTGCTGAGGAATAATTTCATTAATATTAATGTCCTGTTTAAAATGATAAATATCTCCAATCCACGGATGTTTAGTATCAAACCTAATTCTTCTAAGCAATCCCCCATTTTCTGTTTTTAATTCTACTCCTATTTCTTCTTTAACTTCTCTTAAAGCAGCTTCTAAACTTTCTTCCCCTGCAATAACTGAACCTCCTACTGTTTCCCACTTATTTGCCTTGGTCTTATTTGGACTTCTTCTTGATATTACAAATTTTCCATCTACATTTTCTACCCATATGAATACAACAAGATGATATTCATCTTCACTCATTTTACTTCCCCTAGGAGCTACTCTACCTGTTCTATTCCCATCTTTATCTAAGATATCCCATAATTCCATAATATTATCTCCTTGTCTTATTAATGTATAAACAACTTATCCTTTCATAATTATAACATTTGGCAATAAAATTATATAATTAAAAACTGCTAAGGATTATTTAAAGCCCTTAGCAGTTTTTAATTCATCTACAACTATAGATAAACTGTACTTTTCCCCCCTAGTGAACTTAATCAATGGATATTAAGGTGGTCATCTATATCTTTACTCAAATTGAGAATAATATAATTGACTATAAAAGCCTTTTTCTTTTATTAATTCCTTATGATTTCCCTGCTCTATTATATTTCCATCCTTTACTACTAATATATGGTCAGCACTTTTTATGGTAGAAAGCCTGTGTGCTATAACAAAACAAGTTTTCCCTTTCATCAAATTTCTCATAGCCTGCTGAATTTGAATTTCTGTTCTCGTATCAACATTAGAGGTTGCTTCATCTAAAATGAGCATTTTAGAATCTAAAAGCATTGCTCTAGCTATTGTCAACAATTGTTTTTGTCCTTTAGATATATTAGCACCATCATCTGTAAGAATTGTATCATATCCTTCAGGAAGTCTTTTTATATAGGAATGAATTTTAGCTGCCTTAGCTGCATTTATTACATCTTCTAATGTAGCACTTTCACTGCCATAGGCAATGTTTTCAAAGATGGTTCCTTGAAATAACCAAGTATCCTGCAGCACCATCGCATAGGATTTTCTAAGACTTTTTCTTGTTATATCCCTTATCTCCATATCATCCACATAAATATTTCCGTAATTTACATCATAAAACCTCATGAGCAGGTTAATCAAAGTAGTTTTTCCTGCTCCAGTTGGTCCAACAATAGCTATCATATTTCCAGATGGTGCCTTCATACTAAGATTTTTAAGAATTAATTTATCTGCTGTATAGCCAAAGGATACATTTTCAACTGTTACATCTCCCTGTACATAGGAAAGCTCTTTAGCATTTTCTTTATCTTTTTCTTCTGCTAATTCATCCATAAGTTGAAATATTCTCTCTGCTGCTGCTAATGAAGATTGAAATTCTCCTATAATATTAGCAGATTCATTGATGGGCCCAGAAAATTTTCTAGAATAGAGTACAAAGGAAGAAATATTACCTAGGCTCATCTTACCGTATAAATACATAATTGCACCAAATATACTGATTAAGGTTAAAGATAAATTATTCATGAAATTAACTGATGGTCCAACCATTGCACCATAATAATCTGCACGATAATATGCATTAACTGCCTCTTCATTTTTTCTTCCAAATTTATCTTTAGTATTTTCTTCTTGATTATATGCCCTTAATGTCTTTTGTCCTGAGATAAATTCTTCAACCATTCCATTTAACTCTCCAAGTTTTCTAGAACGATTACGAAACATAGGTCTTGTAATTTTTGTTATCCTCTTTGTTATTATAATAGATAATGGAACTGTAAATACAAAAATCAACACTAACTTTGTAGATATCATAACCATAGAAATAAATGATACAATTACTGTAATAATACTTCCACAAATAGTGACTAAATCAGAAGTTAGAGATGAATTTAAAGTATCAACATCATAGGAAATTTTGCTTATAATATCTCCTGTTGCATGTGTATCAAAATATCCTACTGGAAGAGAAAGTAAGTGATCAAATAAATCTTTTCTTAACTTATAGGATATTCTTTTACTTACTTCCAGCATAATTACTGATAAAATATAAGCTAATATAGAAGATATTATATAAAATATAATCATAATTCCACAATAATAATATACTTTATCAAAGTTTACTGAACCACTTCCAAATTCAATGCTGTCTATAGCATATCCTGAAAGCATTGGTCCCATTAATGCAAATAAATTACCCCCAATAGATAACAGCACTGCAATAATCATTAATACCTTATATTCTAAAAGATAGGACAGTATTCTTCTTAAGGTGTGAATCCTCTTTTTTTTCATAATTACAATATATTCTCCTTAATTCATATAATTAAAACATTTCTATTAAAAGAAATTTAGCCTTCTAGTTGTGATTCACTAATCTCTTTATATATATCACAACTTCTTATAAGTTCTTCATGAGTCCCATACCCTGCTATCTCACCATCCTCTAAGACACAAATATGGTCTGCATGCATAATAGAACTAATTCTTTGGGCAATCATTATAGTTGTAGTTTCTTTAAAATGATTTTGAAGTTTCTTTCGTAATAGTGAATCAGTTTTATAATCCAGTGCACTAGAAGAATCATCTAAAATCAAAATTTCTGGTTCTGCTGCAAGTGCCCTTGAAATCAATAATCTTTGTTTTTGTCCTCCACTTAAATCTGCACCTCTTACTGCTACCTTTGTATTAAATCCACTTTCCTTTCCTTCTATGAACTCAATAGCCATAGCATACTCTGATGCTCGTTTTACATCATCCTCACTTATATCTCTTCCAAATCGAATATTTTCAAATAAAGTATCTGTGCTAATAAAATCATTTTGAAATACTACGCCAAATTTTCTTCTTAGTATTTTCATATCCATTGAACGTATATCTTCACCATTAATTCTAATTGCTCCTTTATCTACATCATAAAATCTCATTAACAACTTAATTAAAGTAGATTTTCCTGAACCTGTAGCACCAATAATTCCTAAAGTTTCTCCCTTTTTAAGCTGAAAACTTATGTTACTTAAATTATTCTCTTTATGATTATAAGAAAAATAAACACCATCAAATTCTATAGCATAATTACTGTCTACTATTGGTACATCTTTAACTACCAGCTCATCTTCAGCATTTAAAATTTCATTTATACGTTTTGCTGAAGCACTTGCTTTTGAATAGTTGGTAAAAACTCTTGAAATAAATAAGATTGCATTCAAAATTAATGTAACGTAGGTTAAAAATGCAATAATTACTCCTGGTTTCATAACTCCACTATTTACTCTATAAGCTCCAGCTATAATAACTAGTACTGTTCCAAGATTTAAGCATAAATTCATAACTGGATTTAAAATAGACATTACCATTCCAGTCTTTTTTTCTTGTTCTACAGCAGCCTTATTTCGATAATCAAACTTTTCTATTTCATAATTTTCTTTTGATAGCGCTTTAATGACCCGTATTCCTGTCACATCTTCTCGCACAACCCTTATAAAGTTATCTACTTTTTTTTGAACAATGGAGTACATTGGAATGCCTACTCTTGAAACATATGTAATTGCTAAAAATATAATAGGCATCACTGAAATCATAACTAATGTAAGTATTGGATCAAGTGTAAAAGTAATAATTATACCACCTATGAGTAAGATAGGCGCTCTTACTCCAACTCGTTGCATCATACCTAGCATTTGGTGAATATTATATGTATCAGAGGTAACTCTTGAAATTAAAGAAGGTAATGTAAAGTAATCCACTTGATTGTTAGAAAGGTAAATTATCTTAGAAAATAAATCATTTCTAATACGTTCCGTTGTATCTCTTGCAACCTTAGATGCCATCCTATTAGCTATAATATTAAATGCTATTGCAATAATAGAGCATAAAAGCATAAGTCCACCCCAAATAAGAATTGGGCGTACTTGTTTTAATGGAATAATCTCATCAATCATATAAGATAATATCCAAGGAAGTGCTAGTTCCACAATAGTACCTGTAAACTTTATAGTAAGTCCAATACACATTCGAAAAACATAGGGCTTTAAATATTTAAATATTTGCTTCATTTTTATTTCCACCTAATAACTATATATTTGTAAGTAAAATTTATTTCTTATATTATACACCTATTTGTATAGACGTACCACTTCTAAAATTGGCTTGTCACTGAAACTAAACAGTTTCTAATTCAATTAGTAATTTTATATTGACATTGAAAAATAACTTTGATAATGAATTAGTATGTAAAACTGCTAACTTATATTCAGACATACATTAAAATCTTAAGGATTATATTAAAAAAAGATGATTCTATTAAATAGAAATCATCTTTTCATATCTATATAGTACTCTTAGCTAACTCAACACTTCTTATATTGAGTTCCACTCTGTTTCTTCTTCTCTAAGAGCAGGTATTGAGTTGCTGTTAAATACAGGATCTTTTATACCTTTTTTCTTCTGATTTTTATAATCTTCTAAAGCTGCTAATGCAATTTTGCTTAATAGTACAATAGCAATTAAGTTTACTATAGCCATGAGTCCCATGAATACATCAGCTAAATTCCAAACTATATCCATACTAACAATAGACCCAAAGAACACCATTGCTCCAACAAAAACTCTATAAAGCTGTAAATAAATTTTCTTATCAGTTATAAATTGAATATTGGTTTCACCATAATAATAATTTCCAACTATAGAACTAAATGCAAATAGTAATATACATACGGAAATAAATATTCCTCCCCAAGATCCTACTTGATTACTAAGAGCTATTTGAGTAAGTTCTATACCTTTAACTGAACCATCAAGTGGAGCACCTGATAATAATATCATAAATGCTGTACAACTGCAGATTATTATAGTATCAGTAAAAACTCCAAGGGTTTGTATAAAACCTTGCTTAACTGGATGAGACACTGTAGCAGCTGCAGCCGCATTAGGTGCAGAACCCATACCAGCCTCATTTGAAAATAACCCTCTCTTTATACCTTGCATTAAGGCTGCTCCAATTCCACCACCAACAACTTCATTAATACCAAAGGCATTTTCAAAAATCATTGATAATACAGAAGGAATTGTTGAAAAGTTTTTAACAACTATAAATAATGCAATAATTATATAAAAAATAGCCATAATAGGAACTAAAACACTTGAAACTTTTGCAATTCTATTTACTCCTCCAAAAATAATAACAATAGTAAGTATTGTTAAAATAACTCCTACAACAGTTTTATTAAATCCAAAAGAATTGTTTAAAGAAAGAGTTATAGTATTTGCTTGAACTGAATTAAATACTAGTCCAAAACAAATGGTTATCAAAATGGCAAAAAGCATTCCCATCCATTTCTTTTTAAGCCCTTTTTCTATATAGTAAGCAGGTCCACCTCTAAAGCTATCTCCATCCTTAACTTTATAAATTTGTGCCAAAGTAGATTCTATAAAACTAGATGCACCACCTATAAGTGCTATAAGCCACATCCAAAATACTGCTCCAGGTCCACCAACTGCAATTGCAGTTGCTACACCAGCTAAATTCCCAGTACCAACTCTAGAAGCCGTACTTATACAAAAGGCTTCAAAAGAAGATACAGAATTCTCCTCTTTATCCCCTGTGGCACTATCTCCTAAAAGTCTAAACATCTCTTTAAAATTTCTAAATTGAACAAACTTGGTTTTAAAAGTAAAATACACACCAATTGATATAAGCATGGCAATTAAAATATAGGTCCATAAAAAGTTATTAATATGTGAAATCATTTCGTCTAAAAATGCCATTTTTTACAAACTACTCCTTTTTCTTCAGTTATTAATAAAATCCTATTTGTAAATATAATATATTATTTTTATCAAAGCTGCAACAAGAATACTCTAATATTTCATAATTCAATTGAAAACATACTGTAAACAAGTAAAATTATGCTAAAAAGAATAAATATGAAATTTTTTATTCATTTTATTGTAAATCCCAATATAATAAAGCAATCAGCTCAATATAAATTATATATTAAAATAAAATAATTTAATGCTTGAGTTTGAAAAAATATTAATTTTTTATGAATAGTTTTTGTAGTATGCAGTACCTATAATTAATGATCAAAAATAAAAATAGCTATAAAAATTCTTATAGTTTATAGTCTGTATTGCATTATTTAATATAATAACCATAAATATAACTTTTAATTCTTAAACCCTTCTTCTTTATGCAAGTTTTGAATAGAAGAAAAATCACTTTCTTCAAATCTTATAATGCTAAATCCTTCAATTAATTCAATGTTAAATAATAATTTATCATTTATACTATTATCTTTCATAAAAATCTCCACACTATTAAAAAAATTAGAAAACCAATATTGATAGTTAGTCATATAAGAAAAATTCCAATTAAAGTTTATAGTTATTCTAATCAGATATTACAGCCCAAATTGCTCTTTTATTGTCTTTGCAACAATTTCCGCTGAAAGATTGGTATTGTCGATTTTTATATAGTTATCATAAGGAATTTCACCATCATTGCTTACACAACGATACTTTCTATCATCATTTATAAGTCTTTGATTTGACATTTCTATATCTCGTTTTGAAGCTTTATTTTTCAGACGATTTTCAGTAGCATTTCTTTGTAATCTGATTGCTTGAGGAGCAACAAGCTCCACATAATATATATCTGCATTATGTTTTCTGAAAATGTTACAAATATATTCAACATAATCCCAATCAGATTGCTGGTCAAATGCCCACATATATGTGAAAATCAATCCATAGTGTTCAGAATTTGCAAATTCTTCAAAAATAACTTCTCTCATACCAGTGATAGCTTTTCCATTAAAATATCCAAATACCTCCAGTACAAGTTCAATCATCATATGATTATGGAATAAACGTAAATCTGTAATTTTAGCTAGTTCTTGCCCGACAGTCATTTTGCCCACAGCAGTGTCTCCGATTATAAGTACCAATTTCAAAATAACACCTCCTTTATCAACTTTCCTTTCCCCTAATAACAATTACAACAATTGCATCTTCGCTTAATTCATTCTAACTCTATTCCCTATAATATAATAATAGGGGGATTGTTCATCTTTCATAACTAATAATGTATTATTATAAATAATGGCTGCTACTCTACAATTAAATCTAGCTTCATCATTTTTAAATGAAATATCCATATTTAAAATCCTCAATCTAATAGATAATAAGAAAATACTCATTTTATTCGCTTCTTCATTTTTATCGGATACCCAAATCCCTGAATAATAGTAAAAAAGTTAAAGCTCTTTTTATATACCTTAAATCCCAATTTCTCATATAGTCCTTTCGCATTGGTATTTTTGGATAGTACTTCTAAATAGCATTCATTGTATTCTGGTAATTGACATGCAAAATCTAACAGCTTTGTAGCTATTCCTTTTCCACGCATACTTACATCCGTAGTCAAGTAATCAATATATAAATCGGAATCCTTCTTTACTGCTGGAGATTCTGCAATCAACTTAAGCTGTTTATATATCATCATCCCTTTAATTTTTCCGAATATTTTTTGACATACTTTAATATCAAAACAAAATACTCTTTTCTTATTTGTGCCAATACCAAGAACTCCAACAACTTTTTCCTTATAGCAACAAACATAAATCATTGAAGTATCTAAAGAGGGTAAAAAGAGTTCAATTAATTCGAACTTATTTTCTGTAAATAAAAATATATTTCTAAATCCATCAACAAATAATTCAACAGTTTCCTGTTTTTTTGTTTCATGTAAATCACTAAGACAATATACCTGTAAATCAAACATATACACAATCTCCTATTACATAAATAGTGATAATTTTATATCTAATAAATTTTCCTTCCATACCCAAGCATGATCCCTTTAAGTGATACCCATCCATAGACTAAAGTATAAATTTATAACATCTATATTTATCTTTAATCTCAAAACCTGCAGCTAAAGCTGAATTTAATTCATCAGGGCAATCTTCATCAATAAAATATGCAATTTCCTTTAATGTACCAAATTCATTATATAACTCCATCAACATTTCATTGATTAAGATACTTTCAATACCAGTATTTTTATATTCTTCATCAATAAACAAACCAACCACTTCTTTTTCTTTTGGGTCTAGCAATCCGTTAACAAAAATGCTTCCGTGAATCCCTCCATCTTGTCTAAAAACAAATACTCGAAAACGCTCCATATTCTTTTTCAAGTTTTTGCTATTATAATACATTTCTAAAGGAATCGCATATTTATCATGAAATACAGCATATTCTTCGAAATTATCTTCAGTAATTTTTTCTATGGAATTATGTCTTTGGTCAGAATGTATTTTTAAATTATATAATCTTGTATCAAAACTAGCATCGATACATTCTATGTTCTTTTTCTTAAAAAATCTATTTGCATTTTCATTGGAAAGAGGTACACCTATTAATAGTTCATATCCAGGTAATTGCTTACTTATATAATCAATCAATTCTTCTGCGATTTGTTCATAATTTTCCCTTATTAAAAATATTTCTGTTTGTGCATATTTTTCATCATGTTCCCAAAAATAAACACAAATTCCTGATAATACATCTTCCTTATAACAAGCTACTATATTTCTATTATCTGAGTGGATAGCTCTTTCAACATTTTCTTTAATATTATTCATTGATTTTCTTCTTGGATAACTAGCATGTAAATCATTTTGACTTAATTCCCATGCAAAATCAATTACTTCTTCAAATTTACAAATTGTTTTTATCATCTCTTATCTTTAATGAGAGAATGTATAACAACTACCAAACCCTCACTAAAACTCACCTCTTTTCGTTTTATACTCTTTTCCGTGTATAGCATGTTAATAACTTTGTTTTCTCTCTACAATTTCACTACTATTTTTTAAAATGCTATTCTCTGGAATATAACCCCTCACAGAACATAATGGATAAACAATACTACCTTTTCCTAATATTGTCCCTGGGTTTAAAACTGTACTACATCCTACTTCCGCTGAATCACATTTTCAAAGAACATATTTCACTTTTAGTTCGTCTTATAATCATATTTATTCAATATGCTCTTCCTTTATCTTAATAATCTCTATCTCTCGATAAGCTTCCTTAAGTAGACTGCATAAACTCTCTACTCCAAAGATTTCAGTGAAGGTATGGCTTCCTACAATAAGATTTATATTTGCCTGTTTCGCATACTGAATTGTATATAATATCTTTTCTCCAGTAAAATATGCATCACACCCTAAGTCCACAGCTTCCTTCATATCAATAGCTGAAAATCCTGCCCCTGTTACAACCCCTACTTTCTTAATTTCCTTATCATTATTCTTCCAAAGACGAACTGACTCCTCTAACAAACTTTCTATGTTGTCTGTTAAAATCTCAACACTTATAGGCTCGTCTACCTCTCCAACTCTTCCATTGTAGAATCCTTCCTCCTGAGCAAATTTTTCTGTAACTCTAAAACCTAATTTCTCAAGCAATGAAACACTTGTACCAAACTCAGCATCATCTAAGGGAGCATGTACATAAAAATGAGATATATTATTCTCTTTTAATATATTAAGAGCTTGTTTCTTCATTCCATCTATCCATTCCCATGCATCATGATGAGTTATTAATAAATCCACCTTATTAACAACTGCTTCTTTAGCTGAATCTGGAGTTAAATTAGTACAATATCCTACTTTTTTGATACGGTCTCTTCCTATATTGGTAAATCCATATTCTCCTTTTCCCTCTACTAGATTTAGTTTTTCCTCCGTAAACACATCTATAATAAATTTCTCAAAATCTTTTATTAGCATATTTTTACCTCCAGCTTTTATATTCAATTTAAATATCCTGCAATAAATGCTCCTTGTAATCTTCTAACTTCATCTTTAAAATGTACATGGTCACAATCTTTAAGAAAATCATTTTTAATTGCAACCTTTTCACTAGCTTTATTTCTTGGGTCCATTCTAATTTCAAGCCTTACTAATCCTAGTTCTTCAAAGGCTATTTTCTCCAGTTTAGCCACGACTTCTGAGGCAATTCCTTTATTAAAGCAATTTTTATCTACAAAATATCCTAATTCTCCTATATGTGGTGCCTCTCGAAATATTTTAATATTACAGCCTCCAACTAAAATTCCTCTGTAAATTATAGAATAATTATACTCGAGATTATCCTTTCTTTTGTATTCTCTTTTTTTTATCCATTTAATTTCTTCTTCAACATCCTCTGGAATAGCTGCATGATAAAATTCATACTTTCCATCTTTTAAAATTCTTAAATATTCTTCTGCCTCTTCTATTTTTGGATAACGAAGTTCAACCATTTTTCCCACCTCTTCAATTAATATTTCTATAATTACTGCTTAATATATTTACTTAAAATCTATATAAAAAATAAATAGCTATATCCATTCCTCCCTAGAAATAGATATAGCTATTTTATTTATGCATATAAAAAGTCCTAGTAATACCCTAGGACTTAATCACAAACATAAAACCTTAAATTGCTTTTAAAAATCTATATTTTGAGGCAGGGCATAATTTGTATTTCTATTGAGTTTAGCTTCATGTAAATTATTATTAATTAACATTTTCCTACCTCCTTTTTATTGGTTATATTCCTATTATAGTTTTTAATTGGATTATTTGTCAACTATTATTTAATTGATTAACTAAAAAAACATCAACGATGTAAAAATATCATTGATGGATAATCCTTAATTGGATTATACTTAAAGTCCTTTGTTTCTACCTTAAAATCTGCTCCAAAAAACTCTTTAAATCCATAGGAAGGATCTTGTGAACTCATAATGTAATTTATAAGCATAAATAATACAACTATAATTATCAGTTGCAAAAGAATCATATTGTGAAAATAATTCTTTTGCACTTTCTATATCTGTATTTTCTTTTACTTTAATACGAGTAAAATGCAATATATCTTTTGAAGCTTAGATGTTCTCAATACACTCATTTTTACACCTTCTTTTTAATATTAAATTATAAACAAAAATAGCTAGCAAATTGTCACTTAATGCTAGCTATCTTCTGGCTACGATATGTTATTAATAAAATATATTTTATATTCAACTTGAAAATTTATTGGCTACAAAATTACACTTATAAGAATAACAACATGGGAAATTTCAACTTTTTTTATGTCACGTATTATTACTATAATAGGTACCTTTTATCCTATTATTAACCTTTAATTTTTACATGTATAATATTACATATATTCATTATATTGTATATATCCTATCATTATTTTAATTGTATTTCAATATATTTATTAATTATTATAGAAATGATGAACTTATCTTAAACTAAAAACTGACAGATTTTATTCTGTCAGTTTTTAGTCTATAAATATCTCCCAATCTCCACATTCACATTGTATTATGTATAAAGCTTTTGAATAAAAATCACTTTCTCCAAAATCCCTATCTAAATCTTTTTCATCTTCTATGTATCTATATCCAATATTAAACTTTTCTTCAGAATCCTCTTCATCTTCTTCATCATAGTCTTCTAAATAATCATACTCATAGTTTTCTTCTCCACTTTTATAATATAAAAGTTCTTCATAAGTAGTACTATCTCTTTTTATATCAAAATTTTCTAATTTATATACAATAGATTCCTTATCTTCACAACAATTACTTCTTGAAAGTTTTTTTACTTCAACATATTCATTTTCAGCTCCATATTGAACTACTTCCAATATTTCCTCTTCACTCATTGATAATTTTACTTTGTGGTCATAATCAGAAAATCCTTTAAATTTGCTCACAGGCAATTTTACTCTCTCATCTTCTGTCTCTAAAATTAAATATTCCAAGTACATCACTCCATTTAACTTTTTGTATAATTATTTTAACATATTTTTTATGGTTTATACATTTATTTGAATTGTCTAATAAATTTATATATAAATGCATTTATTTACCTAAAATAGTTAATAATAACCTAATAAAACAACTTACAAGAGGAGAAAAAATTATGGATATTACAGTATTTCTTAAAAATATATTTTCAATAATTTTACTTGCCTTAGTTTTCATTATGGTAAATTATTATTTAAGTAAAAAAATCTATAGATCTATAAGTAATTATTTTTCCTCTTTAAGTGAAAGAATTTTTTATTATATTTTTTGGACCATTTCTCTTTGTTACGTTATTGCTACCTTTGGTAAGGATATTTTACCTCATTACTTATTTCTGTCACTATTAACTATAGGATGCTTTTATTTAGGAGTTCTTTATTATTTAATATTATTTCTTCCAATATTTGCACTAATAAAATTTATGTATAAAAAATTTGCTCCTAAATCTAAAAGATTGAAAAGATTTTTAAAGGCTATATATCTAAATGGTGTATTTGTTTTTATTATAATAGGTATTATTATTTCTCTTGGTTATTTTAATAGCCGTAATATAAAAACTACTAACTATAATATAGATATTTCAAAGCCATCTAAAATTAACAGTTTAAAAGTGGTTTTTCTTTCAGATGTACATTTAGGTATAGGTATTAATGATAAAGAATTTTTAAAACTTATAGATAAAATAAATAATGAAAATGCAGATTTAGTGCTATTGGGTGGAGATTTTTTCGATGAATCTACTCCAAAAGAATACATACTAAAAATGAAGGAAGGATTATCAAATATTAAAAGTAAGTATGGCGTTTATGCCGTTATAGGCAATCATGAATACCAATATGGAACAGTTGAAGAAATCAAATCTAATTATGATTCTATAAATTTACTAATTGATGAATATGTCAAAATAGAAGACATTTATTTAGTTGGAAGAAATGATTTTTCATCTACAGACATAAATTGTTTAAGAAAAAATTTAGATGATGTAATTTCTAATATCGATAAAAGCAAACCAATTATAGTATTAGATCATAAACCTTTGGACAGTGATTTAAACATAAAAAATAATGTTGACTTACAGCTTTCTGGTCATACTCATAATGGTCAATTTTTTATTAATCAGGTGTTAGTGGATTTAATGTATCCGTATAGATATGGTCTATATACAATTGATAATTTTAATATAATTGTCTCTTCTGGTTATGGTACTTGGGGTCCCCCTATAAGAGTGGCTTCAAATAGTGAATTTGTAACAATTAATATTAATTTTAACAATAAACTTAACTGAGGTAATTATCAATAAGCTCAATACATATTTTTATTTATAGATAAACTAGTCTCAAATTTAAACTACTGCTAAATATAAGTTAACAGCTTTATATAATTCACCACTATATTTTTGTCTACCAATATAAAATTGATAATGATTATGACAAACACTGTTCATTGCTACAGTATCAATTCAAAAAAGTAGTATATAAAAAGCACCCTGGTATCAGAGTGCTTTTATCTTATCTCTTATGCTTTTTATGACCTTTTTTCTTTTTCTTTTTGCCTTTACCTTTACAGTTATTATTTTCATACCAATGTTTGTAATGAGCATCATCACAATCTTCTATTGTCTTTTTATCTTCTTTTAAATATTGGTAATGATATTTATCATCACATTCTTTAAGTTCTTTTTCTTTACCACGGTTTATATCATCTGTAGCTTCAGATTCTGCGTTGCGCTTTCCCTCATCTTCACTTTCATTCTCCATACAGGGAGTTCTATCTTGATTTTCTTCAGCATTACAAATATCTATTTCATTTTCACTTTTATTTTCACTATATTCTTCCACTGTTTCCTTTTCTGTTGTTTGTTTTTTATATTCATGTTCGTATTCATATACACCATTTTTATAATCTTCTTCTATTTCATAGTTCCCAGTGTCCTCTACACCTCTTGTAAGGTCTTCTTTATCTTCTATTTCTAAATTGTATTCTATATCAAAATCATATTCTTCATCAATATGTCGTTCATACTCAGTATAGTCTTCTTCACTGTAATTGTAGAGAGCATAAAGATCACTTCTATTTTCATCAATGCCTTCATCTATATTCTTCTCATAATCATTATAATTTTCTAAAATACTCTTTTGTTTTGGGGAATAATTACTAAAATGAAAATTACTATAATTATTTAATTCATCATCTTCAAAATCATCATCGTAATGACTACGTACAAACTCAAATTCTTCTCCATAGTCCATTGTGCTCATATTTACTCTTCTAGGTGTCCATTCATTATACACTTGAGTTTCAAATTCCTTTACATATTCAAAATCGTCAAATTCAATTTCCTCTTCTTCCAAATTATATTTAAACAGTGGAGAATACTCTTCTTTGTTTCTACTTCTTTTTTCCATGTAGCTCTGTGGATGTACTAATTTAACAGGATAATAATAAAGGTCATCACTTTCATCATAATATATTTCATATTTGTTTCTATAGTGATTATTATCATTTAGTTTACCTTTATAACAATTATAATCTTCATAAATTTTATTTAACTTATTATATTTTACATTTTCAGGATTAAATATTTCTGGTTTTCTATAGTTGCTATAATAATCATATTCTTTATTAAAATTATCAAATATTATATCTTTTTTATAATCACTGTACCCTTTATCATAATTTGAAAATGTCATATTTTCTTTTAATTTTTTTTGTTCTTCATTATAATTAAGTCCTGTATGTTTTTTATAACAACTGCAATCTTTAATATATCCTTTAGGCTCTATATCATCGTTAAATTTTTTGTAATTATTTTGCACTATAGGCTGACTCTCTTTATAATTTTTTGACTGACAGCTGCATTTTAATTTTGCATTTTTATTATCTATATAATTATCTCTGTCATAAGTATGTCGTAGCATTACTATAGTTTTTGCTCTGTTTTGTGAAAAATCACCAGTTACATCAAAAGCTTCTACTCCAACTTCATATCTAGCATTTTTATTTGGATGATCAAGCCTTATGGTATGACTTGTAGCATTTTTACCTACAGTACCTACATACTCAGAGTTCAAAAATATATTATAACCGTTTAAATCTACGTCTGTATTTCTGTCCCAAGATACATAAATATTTCTATCATCTCCATAAGCTTTTAAATTCTGCACGTCTCTAGGTTGAGTTAAATAATCTAAATTAGTAGGTCCATAATTTAAATCCACTGGTGGCTGTATGCCTGCCATTTCACCATTTTCAGTAAATTGCCATAACAACCATCTAGTCCATCCTCCTGCATCCCTTGGATAAGGCGGATTACCTGGAAGTTCTGGATACATAGCAATCCAAAGAGGCATATCAGATAATATATATCCTTTACGTGAATGATAAAAATTGTTATATAGTTCAATAAAAAAAGAACCAGTATAAATCATTAATCTTCTTCTAGTTTTTCTTTCAAACCTTTTTCTAAATCTATCTACCCAATCTAATAATGTATCCGTAGAAATTGACTTATCTCTTGGCGTTTCTACATCTATTACCGGCATCAATTCTCCATATTTTCCTGGGCCGTATGCTTCTTGAAGTAAGTTAATAAAATTATCACACTGTGAATCAGCAGTAGTAAGGTCATTTGATGGCACTGCATAATGGTATGCCCCTGTTAATATTCCTACTGATCTAAGTCCTCTAACATATTCAAAAAATTTTGTATCAACTCTAAATCTACCTGTTCCAGAGCCAGATGCCCGTAAGTAACAATATGGTGTTCTAGTGGCTAATAATGTATAATTTACGTCACCTCTATATTCATTTATATCAGGACCTATGATATTATCTGGACTTGCATTTTGCATAGATTCCTCCATATATAAAGTAATTCACTTATATAATATTACAACTTGGAAATTTTTGTTACATATTTATTTGTAATATAATTTTAACTTTTAATTTAAAATACAAAAATATGCAAGACAATTATCTTGCATATTTTAAGATACACAGCAGACTAAATCATCCATAAAATAATTTCTGAGTTTTTCCAAATGATTAAAGTCTTCTTCTTTAATTACCTCAAATATTTGATCTGCTAATTCTTCTTGGAAATTATCAAAATTTACTTCTGCTAAATATTGAATCAAAGTCCCTTCCTCTAATTTTTTGAAGCTATATTTATATATAATTTGTGCTCCACTTCTTTTACCTTTAATAGTAAATATTTTATTAGCAATAAAATCTATAATTTCTGCTGTAGATTGCAATTCAGTATTATCACTTAGCAATATACTTTTAACCTTTGTTCCTTCGCCTAAAGGCCCCTCAGATAATTTTTCCATATTTAAAATATGATCCCACACTATTGAAAAAACTTTTAATTCAGCAAATAAATGAAATATGTCTTCTAATCTCTTTGGTATAACTATGGAATTCGAAAACTTGTACATTTTTTTCATCCCCTCCATCTAAAGTAAGTTTATTATATCACATTTTACATAATTTGTAAGTTAAAGATATAATTTATTTTTCACTATTAATCTCCATAAAATATTATATCTCTTGTTTTTTAATTTCTTTTATTATCAAAAACATTTTTTTGTTATTTTTTAGCTATTTGTGCTATATTTTTAACATATATTAAAGCTGTAATTTTTACCATAAATTTAATTATATCAAATTTGTAACAAATAAATAATATCTTAAATAATATTTTGTCAAAATTTATGTTTATATAAAAGAACGTGATGAAGTCACGTTCTTTAATGTTCTATAAATTCTGGTTTAACTTTATCACCAAACTTATAAATAGGTATATAAAATTTTGGAGCGCCAAAATCTTTTGATAGTATTTCTCCAGCTTCAAATAAAATTACCAAATTGCCTCTATAAATATAATATTGTTGATTTGATTTAATAGTTTTAAAACTATATTCATACTTATATTCTGAACTTTTAATTATATTTTGAATTTGATTTTCTATTTCTGCATTTATTAAACTAATATAATCTACATTTTTCACAAAAACATCAGAAAGTTTGTAATTTTGTCCATCTAGTAAATTAAAATTATATCCTATATCATATAAAATATAATTAGTAGTACTTCCATCATTAGCTGAATAGGTTATATCTATACTAATTAAATCTGAGTTGACAAAATATTCATCATGATATATAGATGCTCCCCATGTAATAGGCCTATTATACATATCTAACTTCTTACTACTTAATTCGGCTTTCTTTTTAACATCTTTAGTAAAATTGTTAATATCTTTGGTTATAATAGTATTTATTTTTTTTTCAACAATAGGATTTTCTAAATCTTTAATTTGAGGATAATATAAATGCTCACTATAATTACCTTCTTTTTTAATTGATTCTTTTTCCTCAACAGTCACATTATCATTTTTTATGCTCACATCTTTTCTAAGTCCATGCTCAAACTTAGAATATGGAATTTTGAATTCTGGTATACCTGCAACATATGGTGCTATATCATATAAATCATAATAAACAACTACCCCATCATTACTTAAATAAAATTCTTGATCGTAAGATATACCATGTAATGTATTTAATATATCCTTAAAATATTTATCTGATTCCTTTGATATTTGAGCTCTAACCTCATCTAAAATAACTTTTCTATAATTATCTTCCTCATTAAAAAAGTCTTTTAAATATCCTGTTTTACCAGTGTTTAAGTCAAAATTATAGGCTGTTTTTTCTGTATTACCATGAGCTCCACCTGTATAATTATATAGCGTGACTACTATACTTAATATGTTATCTTCATTATAAGTAACTTCATAATCTGAAGTTATATTATATTTTAAAAAAGGTCTTTCTTCTTTACTGTCAAAATTTTTTTTTGCTTCTACTTCCATAATTTTTTTTAATTCCATAATGGGTTTTTCTATTTTATCATTCATAATTTTTTCTGTAATTTTATTATTATAGCTTATCACTGGTATCTTTAAATCTACTTCTATATAATCATTAGTATATTTTATTTCCTTAGGCTCTACTACAGCATTATAATTAATAGCATTAACTAATCTAGGTGGATTTATTTCCACTGAAGATGGGTTATCTTTTGCTAATGCTAAAGAAATGCTATTAATACTTAATATAAAACATGTTATTATTCCAAATATTATGTTCTTCATATTATCACCTCTGCTTTTTTATTATTTTCCCCTTATTAGTTCTTAGTACACCTGTTAAATTTAAACAATATATAATTATGAATTAAAAAAAGGAGCTGGTTAAGCTCCTTTTTTTAATTTATAACTCATTGTTTTACAGTTATATAACTTATATCTAGTATATCATTTGGAACTAATGCACTAGAGCCAAATACATAAGCTTTATTTATTGACCACAAGTTACTTTCTATTATTCCTCTTGCAGTGGCTTCCCTTGGATGAGTTAAGATTATAGGATGTCCACCTTTAGCTGCCAGTGCTGAACCTGATAATGCATCTGGATAATCTAATCCTGTTACTACATATATATTTGAAAAGTTAATTGTAGATTTAAATTCATTAATAATAGCTTTATTAGTTTCATATCTATTATTTCCACCTAGTCTTTTTACTGCTGGAAGAGTAGATGACACTTGATTACTGATAACACCTTCTGCTCCAACAACGTAACTCTTTTGAATATTTTGGCTATCAACATATTCTTTTACAACTCTATCAACATTATTTTTTCCAACTAATACTATTGGCATTGATAAATTAGCTGCTACTGGTGCAATAGATAATGCATCTGGATAATCTAACCCTGTAGCAAAAACCATTTTTCCGCTGTTTCCAACCTCTTTTGCAATTAATACTGAAGTTTCATATCTATTGGCTCCACCAATTCTCTTTATATTGATTCCTAAAGCCTTTATTTGATTTTCTGTATCTTTACTAAGGGCACCTTCTCCTCCAATAATAAATACTTGTTTAACTTTTAATCTTTGTAATTCATTTTTTAAACCTTCAGTTAAGCTTTTTTGTTCACTTAGTAAAATAGGTGCATTATATTTTTTTGCAAGCGGTCCAGCACATAATGCATCTGGATAATCTACTCCGCTAGCTATTACTGCATAATCAGAATTTTGCCATCCTTTTTTAGAAGCTTCATAAGATGTTAAAAATCTATTACTGCCAAAAATTCTCTCTCCTACTACATTGCCCTTAACATTAACTGTTGCTGAAGCTTTAAATCCTCCATCTTTTGTTGTTGCTGTAATAGTAGTAGTTCCTGCACTTTTTCCTATTATATTACCATAAGCATCTACTACTGCAACATAAGGATGACTTGAAGTCCATGTCACCTGTTTATTTGCTGCATTTTCTGGTGATACTTTTGCCTGAATTGATACTGTATCATCTTTTTTTAAGTATACTGTATCTTTACTAAGAGTAACACCAGTTACAGCTTCCCCTCCTGTTGGAGGTGTCACAGTGCCAGACGAATCTTTTAAGTAAGCTAAAACACCAGCTACAATGGCATTTGCACAATCCTCTCTAAATTTATCTGTTCTCATTTTTTCTTCTACAGTTGGATTACTTATAAATTCTAACTCAGCTAAAATTGCTGGCATATATGTTTGTCTAACAACTGCAAAATCAGCACTTTTAACATTTCTATTTTTAGACCCTAAATTAGCTAAAAGATTGTTTTGTACTAATTGTGCAAGCTTCTTGCTTTCATCTATTCTTGGTCCAGTACCACTGTAAACATAAGTTTCTGTACCACTTACAGTTCTGTCACTATAGGAATTATTGTGAATAGAAACAAAAACATCAGCACCAAAAATATTTGCCATTTCTGCTCTTGGAGTAAGGTCAACAAACACATCTGTAGTTCTGCTTATTTGTACTTTAATTCCCTGTGCTTCCAATTTATTTTTAACCTTCATTCCTACAGCTAATGTAACTTCTTTTTCTGCTAGCTTGTTCACTCCAATGGCACCAGGATCTGATCCACCATGTCCTGGATCTATAAATACTTTATATTCTTTATTTTTTAGTTTTTCATCATTTATTATGTAATTCTGTGGTGTATTGAGATCTAAATTCTTAACCTTCTTCTCAAAATCACTAGTTTCATCCTCAGGCTTTTCTATGTTTTCCTCTTCCACCACTTCTAGCTCTTCCTTTTCTTCATCACCACTATAACTTTTTACAGATATAGCATCATTTCCTACATCTTCTACATATACTTCAAATACATATTTTGTGCTATCATCTATAGCATATATTTTTGCTTTTCCATATTCTAAAGCATTAACCTTGCCTAAGTTATCAACTGAAACTATATTTTCATCAGAAGATAACCAAATCAATTTTTTTGCATCTTCTTCTGTAGAAACAACATATTTATATAAATAAGTGTTATCACCCTTTGATAAACTTATTGGTTCCTTGTTTATTTCTAAATAATTTTCATATTTTTTTAACTGATTATTAAAACTTGATGAATTATTTTCTAAAGAAAATGTAACATTTGAAAAAAATGTTGAAAAAATAAATGTAAAAAGTAAAACTAATGAAAAAAACTTAATATATTTACTTTTTAGTTTCTTATAGTTGTCCAATTAAATCCCTCCTCGTCCTTTAGCATAAGATTTTTATTCTTCATTAAAGTGTAAAATCCTTCTAAATATATTTAAAAAATTAGAAAGTTTCCATTTATCTTCATGTAAAACTTCTATATTATATATACCCATTTATTTTAACGTTAAAATTGTTATCTTCTACAATAAAATACTCTCAATGGCATTATATATTGACACTAAAAGATATGTTTAAAATTTTAATGTGATTTAAAAAATCATATAATGGTATTTTAGAAATCTTTACATATATAATATATGCCTGGAAATAGGTGTAATTTTTTGCATAGGAAATCTTCTAAATATTACATCAAACTAATAAAAACTTCAACCTAAATTTTATTAAATTCAACTATTAATTACTTATCTAAAATTAAAAATACTATATAAATTAACTAAATAACTA